>JAWOGI010000243.1:0-8251 GCA_046496975.1 Desulfobacteraceae bacterium
CATCGGCCACCTTGGGGTGGGGTCACTGACCCCGTTGGCCCGCCAAATGTGACGAGCGGCCGATGTTAGGACCAAGCAAGCCCCCAGTATAATACCAAAAACGCCATAGATAATGACAATAAGGCAGGCCTGACCCCATTACTCCTGAAGTTTTTCGATTTCTTCAACGATTTTTTCAGCAGAATCCCCGAACAGGTCTTCGATTTTTATCAGATCGAGGTGTTTGTCATCCCATTTGATTTTACTGGACTCGAGCCAGAGATCTTTTATCCGTGTGTATTTGCCTCCCAGGGCCTTTATCCGCTTTAACAGCGACACCTCGCCCACGGATTTGAACGCGACATGGAGGGAGAGGATATTGGCAATCACATTGGGTCCTGTGGCGGTGGCGGCCAGTATGGGGATCACAAGAATGCTCCGGCTGTCTTTTCTTCCCTTGCCGATATAGACATTCCCCTCCCTGACGATGATGTTCTTGGTTCCCTTGAGGCGGTGGTCCGTTTCCACCCTGGATGTTTCCTGTTCCAGGGTACCAGTCTTGGCGACCACTTCAATTTTTGTGTCACTTTTGGGCTCGCCAAGAAGAGTGAGCCCGGATATTTTGTAGAGAACTCCTCCCTGTATGCCGGAAAAGATCTGCTGTAGATTTTTGAGTACCAGCACATTCTGGTTGGTCAGCTGGGAGATGGCAATGTTGTGGCGGGCAAGTTCATCATAGACAATTCCCTGGTATTTCTCCACGATGCGGCTTGTCCCCACGGTAACTGTCTTGGCCTGGTGCTTGATGGCATCCACCGGCCGGGCCATGATGTTGATGGCTTCGCCGATGTTTTTAAAAAATGCGTTGAGCATGTTGGAGGGGGTGCCCTTGACGGCAAAATCCGTTTCAAAGTCGGACACGGGCAGCCTTCCCGAGAGGTATTTCAACAGCAACGTGATGTTGGAGACATTGTCCAGCCCCATGGCGGCGGGGAAGCTGTTGTTTCTTCTCTTTTCCGTGAAAACCGTGTAAAATTTTGCAATGGCCTCCCTGAATTTTTTCTCCAGAACAACTTCGTACATGTCGTGGCCCATGTGTGCGTACTCGTCCACAAGATCCTGGATCTCGTTGCGCGAGGTGTACATGAACTCCGATCCCCTGTTGATGGCAAGGGCCGCATAATATCCCCAGACATGGCCCACCAGGGTGTTGAGCACCGGGGCCAGGTGCTCTTTCACCGCCGGCACCTTGAACACATCAACGGCATAATTGTCAAACCGTGTCTCCCCCTGTTCGGTAATCACCACAGGGGCGGCCTTGTGGGCGTGGAAAATGGCCGTATCCTTTACAATGTCCCCAAGTACGCTGTTCCGGGTACCGGCGGCGCAGACGATGATCAGTGGTTCCGAGGAGAGGTCGATGTGTTTCTTGTCCTCCACAAAATCCGAAGAGATGGTTTTATAGCACAACTCGCTGAGCTTTATCCGGATCTCGTCTGCCGCGGTTTTGTTGGCACCGCTGCCCACGGTGGCCCAGTAGTTTTTTGACACGGCAAGCCGGGTGGCCGACTGCTTGATGGCCTCTTTGAGCTCAAGGGTCTTTCGCATTTTTTCGGGCAGGGCGGAGAGCTCGTTGATCTCCCCGGCCACAAATTCTGCAGAGACCCGTTTTGTCAGGGCGGCAATGTGCAGCCCGAGAAGGGCTCCTGCTGCGATCTGGGAGTAAAAGGCCTTGGTCGAGGCAACGGACATTTCAATGTCCCTGCCGCTGCTGGTGTAAAAGACCCCGTCGGTCTTGAAGGTGAGGTCCGAATCCCTCCGGTTTACAATGGCAAGGGTCCTGGCCCCCCTGGCCCTGACCATGTCAACGGTTTTGTTGGTATCCGTGGTGGTGCCGGACTGGCTGATGGCCACGATGAGATCTTCTGCCATGGAGTCGATGTCATTCTCCTCGCCTCGCATGGCAAAACCGGAGAGTTCCGATGATTTCATGGCCCTGATGTCAATGCCCGAATCGGCAAGGTAATGGGAAAAAATGCCTGCGCAGCCCTGGGCGGCAACGCCGGCAGTCCCCTGACCGATGAAGAAGATCCGCTTGATGGTGGCGTTCTGGAGCTCTTTTTCCAGAAATCCGGGGATGACGGAGCGGTCGAGCTGGGTGATGCAGGTGTTGGTTTCGGGATCGGTTTTCCATCTGTTTTCCAGGGTTTTTTCTACGGAAACCGGGGCTTCCGAGATCTCCTTGAGGAAATAGTGGGGGTAGTGCTGGCGGTCAATGTCCCTGGAGGTGATTTCACTTGTCTGGATATCCGAGGCGGCCAGTTCAATGGGGCTGTTGTCGTAGGAAAAGGATGAGAGGCCGGAGAGACCGCCCCTGGAGGATTGGTCAAGGATCATGATCTGGCCGTTTTTTTCGCCGTTGAGCTTGATGAAACGGCTGGTCTCTTCCACAAGGCCGTAGAGCTCCGATGCAACGATGTAGTTGTCCCGTCCCATGCCCACAAAAAGGGCCTGGCCGCTTCCCTTCTGGGCAAAAAAGAGCTTGCCCGGGGCAAGATCGGTGTGCATGCTGATGGCGTGGGAGCCGCTGAAGTCGTTGACAGCCAGCCTGAACGCCTCGTTGATGGTCTCTCCCTGTCGAAGGTAGTGCTCGATCTGCAGGGGGATGATTTTTGTATCCGTGGTAATGTCCGGACAGATCAGGTCGTACCGCTCCTGGTAAGCCTCTTTCAAATCCAGGTAGTTGTCGATATCCCCGTTGAGGCAGGCATGGATGATTCCGCTTTTTTCCAGCTGCTTGTCAAAGGGTTCGTTGTCCACGGGGTGGCAGTTTGCCTCGGTGATGTCGCCGATGGAGGCCCACCGTGTGTGGGAGGAGATGGTGTGAAAGGAGAAGGAAAAGTCTGCCAGCACCTGGAGCAGCTGGTCGTTCTTGATCTGGGTTCTTAAAAACGATACATTGTCCCCCAGACGGCCGATCTCTGCAGCGCATTTGTACACCAGGGAGATGGTGACAAGGTGCCCCGTATCTTCGCCATGGGTGTCGTGAATGGTGATGCTGTTGTTGGCCAGTGTGGTGCTGGTGGTTCTTTTTTTCAGGTCGTCGCCGAGACCGGCCTGGATCAGGCCGTTCCGGAAATCTTCGAAAGTCTCCTTGGAAAAGGTGAAAACCAGGGAGAGGCCGGCGGAATCCCGTCCCCTGACTTCCAGGCGATCAATGCTGTTTAGCACCGCATTGATCTTTTTAAAAAGAGCAATGACCTCACTGTTTTGGGGTTTTGTGTGCCGTACGGCAAGGTTTCTGATCTTGTCGATGTTTTCCAGCACCTCCTTTGCCATGCACCAGTTGGCATCCTTGAGAAGTTCGATGCGTTTTGTTGCCGTTTCAACTTCAAAGGCGTCCAGGTCGGCCATGGTTTCCTTGAGCAGCGCCATCTCCCGGTCCAGCAGGGAATCGACTCGTTTGACCACGGCGGCAAGGCGCTGTTCCCGGTCCGAACTGGAAAAAATATCAAAAAATCCATCGTTTTGCTTGAGGACCTGGGCTTTTTCGAAAAAAGCGCCAAGGTTGTGTTCCCCGTCAAGATAGCTTGTCTGCAGATCAAGCTCGTTTTCCAGGCAGGCTGACAGGCAGCTGCCTTCAAAAGATTGGACAATGGCTTCAAGTCCTTCAAGGTCCATGTCGTCGGGAAGCGTTTCCTTCTCCTTAAAGGCAACAAGGGCGGAAATGCCGCAGCAGAGGGTAGTCGAAAGGGTCGGGAAAATAACCAGGCAGTTTTCCGGCACCTGGCTAAGCCGTTTGAAAAAAAAGATCCTGGCGGGAAACAAGGCGGATATCCCGGAGCGTAACCGAAAAAAGAAACTGGTCTGTTGTATCATTTCTATCCCTCTCTGGCAGGTGATTGGTTTTTGGTAATAAAATAGTTTTCAAAATATTCCTTGAAAATCATCCGGCCATACCGGCTGGCCCTGGTTCCGATATATTTTCTGTGGCCCACAATAACGGCCGCAACAATTTCTTTTGATCCGTTTTTCTCTTGGCCGAACCCGGTGAACCAGTCGAATTTCACCGTATGGGAGTGGTTGTAAAGGGAACCGGTCTTTCCTCCCAGGCTGAGTTTTGACAGGGTGGCATCGTTCTTGAAGCCGCGGAAGGATTTGCTGGCCGTTCCCGTTTCAATGGTCTTGTTCATAAGCTTTCTCACCGTGCGGGCGGTTTCCAGCTTTACCGCCCTGGTGGCCGGCGAATCCTTTTTCTCGTACAGCGTTTTGCCGTGGATGTCTGTTACCTTTTCAAGAATCCAGGGGGGCATCCGGTTACCGGAGTTGACAATGGTGCTGGTCACCATGGCGGCAAACAGGGGGGATATGGTGGTGGTTTTGTTGAAGCCGCACCCAACCTCGGCCCATTGGTATTTCTGGTCGGTTATTGTGACAGTTCCGGGTTCAAAAGAGAGCTCCGAGGTGATGGGGCAGTTGAATCCAAACAACCGGGCGTATTTTTTCAGGGTTTCCCCTCCGAGGTAAAGGGAGCCGATTTTCCCGAAAACCGGATTGATCGAGTCGGCAAAGGCATGGGCAAAGCTCACCTTTCTGGTGTACCGGTTTTTCTTCTCCTTCAGCTGTCGCTTGTACAGGGTGTACTTGCCGCCGTTGAAGTAAAGGGGGGTATTCGGGGTATACCCCCGGGTTTCCACGGCAGCAGCGGCGGTGATGATCTTGAATATGCTGGCCGCAGGGTAGTCTCCGTCTGTGCAGGGGTTGGCCTTTGGATCGGAAAGATCAAAGCCTGCCATGGCAAGTATTTTACCGCTGGAGGGCTCCATGGCAAGCACGCCGATGCGCTGGGGTTTTCCCCGTTTAAGGGGTTTCAGCCGATCCAGCTTTGATAGAATGTAGTTCTGCAGGGGGATGTCAAGGGTGGTTTCCACTTTTACCATGGTATCCTTGAAGGGAACATGGAGAATGTTTTTTTTGGCGTTGACCAGCTGACTGCCTGCCACCAGGGTCTGCAGATCTTCTATGGAGAGCTGATCCCCCTCTTCGGGCAGCTTGAGCTGCTCTTCGCCCGGCTGGTCCGGATCGGTTTTGTGGTAGGCTCCGGCGTTTTGATTTCCCCGGCCGGGAAATTGAAGCAGGTTATACAGCCCTTCCGGGGCGGCAAAATAGAAAACAAGAAACGCTCCGCCGAGGAAAGTCAGCAGCTTGACGCTCTTGGACAAACAGCCCTTTTTTCTGGAGCCCCGGTTGAGTTCCGCCTGGAAATCCCGCCAGGAGCCATTGTTCCAGTTGTTATGCACCAGTTAATTCCTTTCTATTTGTTGATCCTCGGAAAGAGAACCGGCGGCTTTTCAAGCTTTGTTCCCCATGAGAGCTGCTGCCATGGCATGATTTCATCCATGGTATAAAAGCCGTCGGGCTCCGCCCTGGCAATGCCGAGGAGCTGCTGAAGCTTGAAGGCCGTTGCCGGCATAACCGGGTAGATCAGGCAGGAAACCACCCTCAAGCCCTCGGCGAGGTTGTAGATCACCGTTCCCAGGGTCGGTTTCTCGTCGTCATTTCTGGCAAGGAGCCATGGGGCTGTTTCGTCGATGTACCGGTTCATCACCGATATCAGCTCCCAGGCGGCTGCCAGTGCCTTGTGAAATTCGGTCTTTTCCATGGCGCCTTTAAAGTCGGCAATGGCTTGTCTGGCATTGGTTTCAAGGCAGAGGTTCTTTTCCTTTTCAACGGTTTTATCCGGTTGCGGCAAAATGCCTTTAAAGTATTTGTGATTCATCACAAGAACCCTGGATGTGAGGTTCCCAAGATCGTTTGCCAGATCGGAGTTGATCCTCTGGACTATGGCCTCTTCGGTAAAATTGGCGTCGTGCCCGAACACCATCTCCCGCATGAGAAAATAGCGGAACGCATCGGTTCCATAGGCATTGGTAACTGCCACCGGATCGGTGACATTGCCGATGCTTTTGGACATCTTGCTTCCCCTGACGTTCCAGAACCCGTGAACGTTGAGGCTTTGGTAGGGGTCTATGCCTGCGGCCTTGAGCATGATGGGCCAGTAAATTCCGTGGGGTTTTATGATATCCTTGGCCACAAAATGGCGGGTGTTGGGCCAGAACTTCTCAAAACGGGGGCCGTCTGGGTACCCCAGGGCAGAGATGTAGTTGGTCAGGGCATCAAACCAGACATAGGTGACAAAATCGGAATCAAAGGGAAGGGTGATGCCCCAGGTGAGCCGTGTTTTGGGTCTGGAGATGCAGAGATCCTCCAGGGGCTCCTTTAAGAACGAGAGCAGCTCTTTTTTGTACTGTTCGGGCCTTATGAAATCCGGGTTGCCCTTGATGTGGTCGATGAGCCATTCCTGGTATCGGCTCATCCGGAAAAAATAGTTGGATTCCTTGATTTTTTCCGGAGCAGTGCCGTGGTCGGGACACCTTCCCTCTTCCAGCTCCCGCTCCTGGTAAAAGCGTTCACAGCCAAAGCAGTAGAGCCCTTCATACTCGCTGAAGTAGATATCTCCCGAGTGGTATATTTTCGACAGGAGATATTCAACGGTTTTTATGTGATCGCTGTCCGTTGTCCGGATAAAATAGTCATTGCTGATATCAAGCTGGGGCCACAGATCTCTGAAAAGGGCGCTGATCCTGTCGGTGTACTCGTCTGGTGTGGCGTCTTCCCGGGAAGCGGCCTCAACAATCTTGTCGCCGTGCTCATCGGTTCCTGTGAGAAAAAAGGTGTCACAACGGTTCATTCGGCTGAACCGTGCAGCAACATCCGTGGCAATTGTGGTGTATGCATGGCCAAGGTGGGGCTTTGCATTGACATAATAGATGGGGGTCGTGAAAAAAAGGGGGCTTTCTGTGGTCATTTTATTTCTTTCCCTGTACCTGACAACAGGTGGTTGGCGGTGAAAAGCAGCATTGAATCAGCTGGTCACCGGGGGTTTTTTAATTTTTGATTTGTCAGCGGTTATCTCTGTTCCGTCTTCCATGCGCAGGGTGACGCTGCTTTTAAGGATGTTCTGCCGGATCACTTTTCCCTTGCCCTTGTCCGTTTCAACGATCCTGCCGATTTTTGGCAGCTCTTTTTTCAGATCCTTGTAAGTCTGGTTTTCAAAGGTCAGGCAGCACATCAGCCTGCCGCAGAGGCCTGAAATTTTAGTGGGGTTCAAAGAGAGCCCCTGCTCCTTGGCCATCTTGATGGAAACCGGGCTGAAGTTGTTGATAAAGCTGGTGCAGCATATTTCCCTGCCGCACCTCCCAAGGCCGCCGCACTGTTTGGACTGATTCCGGATTCCCACCTGGCGCATTTCAATGCGGATGCGGTACTCTTTGACCAGGATTTTAACCAGCTCGCGGAAATCAACCCTGCCGTCAGCCGTGTAGAAAAAGGTCAGTTTGGTGGTGTCAAAGGTGCTCTCAACGGAAAAGAGGTTCATTTTGATTTTCAGGGCTGAAATGTGCTCCTGGCAGAAATCAAATGCCCTTTTTTCCAGCTGTTTGTTATCTTGCCGCTTGTGGAAATCTTCCTCGGTGGCAATTCTGACAATATGTTTGAGCTCTTTTTTTTGTTTTGTCTGTTCAAGGGGGGCGGAAGGAACGGCAATGGTACCGTATCCAAGCCCCATTTCCGTTTCAACTATCACCTTGTCGCCGGCATTCAGGACAAATTCTTTGCTGTTAAAGTCGTATATTTTGCCGGCAGGCTTGAACCTTACACCTGCTACATGTGTCATTGAGCTCTCCTGCTTCAGCATTCAGTAATCAGTTTCCAGTAAATCCCTGCTGGTTGCTGACAACTGATGGCTTTCATTATTTTTAGAACTGACTTTGTTATGATCAAGCCCCTTTGTTACGTGTAAAATTTAAAAAAAAACTCTCCAGGGTCAGCCGAGGTATGGTGTTGGCCTGAAGCTTTTTTTCAACTTCGTGGAGTTTTTCGATGAGAAAAAGAGCCTTTGCAGCGGGCAGACACCCCGAGGTTTCCTGCAGACGATCTGCATGGTCCCGGTTTACAATCTGTTCCGGGGAGAAGCGGTAGACGGCAAGGTCCCTGAGCCATGTCCGGATCACAGCCAACGAGTCGTCAAGCAGGTGTGATTCTTTGCTGAGCTTTTCCGTGAACGCCAGCAACGCCAGGCAGTCGCTGTTTTTTTGGGTGATAAACTCCGAGATCTGACCAATGATCCATTTTCTTCGCTGAACCCAGTCTGCCTGATCTTCCCGGCCCGGAAGACCAGCAAACATCATTGCCCGGTTGATGCTGCCGTCCC
>JAWOGI010000362.1:0-10906 GCA_046496975.1 Desulfobacteraceae bacterium
CGGCAGAGGCGCCCCGGGACCAGGTGCTGGTCAAGGGGTGGGTGAGAACAAGGCGGGCCTCCAAGGAGTTCTCGTTCCTGGAGCTCAACGACGGCTCCTGCCTGAAAAGCATCCAGATCATTGCAGACAGAAACCTTGAAAACTATGACGAAATAGAACGCATCACCACCGGATCGGCCCTTTCCGTGACAGGAGCACTGGTGGAATCCCCGGGAAAAGGTCAGACCTTTGAGATCCAGGCCCACGGAGTGGATATTATCAGTTTTGCCCCAGAGGATTACCCCCTCCAGAAGAAGAGGCACTCTGACGAGTTTTTACGCTCCATCGCCCACCTGCGGCCCAGGACCAACAAGTACGGTGCCTGTTTCCGCATCCGATCGGAATTGAGCTTTGCCATCCACAAGTTTTACCGGGAGAAGGGGTTTAAATACCTCAACACCCCTGTTATCACCGGATCGGACTGCGAGGGGGCCGGCGAGATGTTCCGGGTGACAAGCCTGGACCCCGGTCTCGTGTCAAAACAGGGAAAGATGGACTTTACCAGGGATTTTTTCGGCCAGGAGGCAAACCTCACCGTTTCAGGCCAGCTGTCGGCGGAGATGTTTGCCCTGGCCCTGGGGGATGTTTACACATTCGGCCCCACGTTCAGGGCGGAGAACTCCAACACGGCCAGGCACTGCGCAGAGTTCTGGATGCTCGAGCCGGAAATGGCCTTTTGCGACCTTGAAGAAAACATGGATCACGGCGAAGAACTGCTCAAATACCTCACCGGCCACATCACCGAGCACTGCTCCCAGGACCTGGAACTGTTTACAAAATTTGTGGATAAAAACCTTGCCGGGGTGCTCGATACCCTGAAAACCTCCCGGTACAGCCGGATCACCTACCACGAAGCCGTCGAGATTCTCCAGAAATCGGGAAAAACATTTGAGTACAAGGTGGAAAACGGGACAGATCTTCAATCCGAGCACGAGCGGTTCCTGGCAGAGGAGTATTTCAAAAAACCGGTTTTTCTCACCGACTACCCCAAGACCATCAAACCCTTTTACATGCGCATGAACGATGACAACGAAACCGTTGCCGCCGTGGATCTTTTGGTCCCCAGAATCGGCGAGCTCATGGGGGGCAGCCAGAGGGAGGAGCGGCTTGAAATGCTTGAACGGCGCATGGACCAGATGAACCTGCCAAAGGAGAGCTATTGGTGGTACCTGGATTCCAGGCGTTTCGGAACCGTTCCCCACTCAGGGTTCGGCATGGGGTTTGAGCGGCTGATAATGCTGGTCACCGGCATCACCAACATCAGGGATGTGATCCCCTTTCCCAGGACCCCGGGGAGCATTAATTTTTAATTTTTCTTGATTTTTCTTGCAATGGAACATACTCTGTGTGCCAAAATATGAGTGAACCATTTTCCAGAAATCAGAGGAGGCCGTTTTCATGCCAACACTTGAAGAGCGAAGTGCAGAGAGCAGCAGTGAATTAAGGGAAAGGCTGGAAAAAAAGTCAGTGGATCTGGGGATAACCTACTCTTTTTCACAGTACATCGAGATGATGGAGTCCTACCTGCTGAAACTCGAAAGACGGGTGGCACGGCTTGAAAAGAGCCACAACCTGTTTGGGGAAGAGGTTGTTCCAGGCCAGAACAACCATCCTCCCCAGGAAAATTAGGGCTTGATTATCCCGGGTTACTGCACATTGGCGATGGCCACCTCTTCAAAAGTCTTGATCTCTGCCAGAATCCGGGTGGAGGCATCGAGGAGTTCAAAGGCGAGTGCCGCGCCGGTGCCTTCCCCCAGGCGGAACTGAAGATCCAGAAGCGGGGAAAGGGCCAGCCTCTCGTGCATATATTGATGTCCCGCCTCCACAGACCTGTGCCCGGCAAAGAGGTACTCTTTTGCCATGGGGGCGAGTTCACAGGCGATGAGGGCCCCGGCCGTCGAGATAAAACCGTCGCAGACAACGGGAATCCTGTTTGCCGCAGCCCCGATAACCAGACCGGCCAGCCCCCCGATCTCAAAGCCCCCCACCTTGGAGAGCACATCAACGGGATCTTTCGGGTCGGGCCTGTGACGCTCCAGCCCCCTTTCAATGACAGCGACCTTGTTGGCAAACATTTTGTCATCAATGCCAGTGCCCCTCCCCGTCACTGCCCGGGGCGCCATGCCGGAAAAGGCGGCAATCACCGCTGCCGAAGGGGTGGTGTTGCCAATGCCCATGTCTCCGGTGCCGAGAAGATCAACGGCACTTTCCTTGACGAGGGTTTCGACAATGTCGATGCCCCCTTCAATGGCAGCCACGGCCTCTTCTCTGGTCATGGCAGGCGCTTGGGTAAAATTGGAGGTTCCCTTCCTGATTTTTTTGTGGAAAATCGGATAATCCGGGGCAAAATCGTGATTGACCCCGAAATCGGCCACCTTCACCCGGGCATTGGCGTGTTTTGCCAGCACATTGATCGAGGCGCCCTGGTTGACAAAATTTTCCACCATTTGAGGGGTCACCTCCTGGGGAAACAGGGAGACCCCCTCGCTGACAACCCCGTGATCCCCGGCACAGGTGACGATGATTTTATTGTTCAGGCGCACGTCCAGGGTGCCGGCAATGGCTGCCAGCCTGGCGCTGACCGACTCTAAGAGCCCAAGGCTGCCGCTGGGCCGCGCCTGGTCTGCCAGCCGCTTCAGGGCCGCCTCTTTTACCTTGCCATCAGGGGGGACAATGTCCTCAATGGTCTGCTGCAGTTTCTCCATTCCTTCTCCTTTTCCTTGTTTTCTCAACTTTCGACCGGTTAGCTCCGCGTCTACGGCCCTATCTTTGTTTTCTGTCTGAAATATCCTTCTGAAACACCTCCATCCCCTTTTTCATGGCGCAGAAATCACCGCACATGGTGCAGGTTTTCTCCTCCTCCGGCGCTCTCTCGGCCCTGACCCGCCGTGCAACATCAGGAAATAGAAGGTATTTTTCCAGGTCATCCCACCGCATGTCCCGCCTTGCCATGGAGGCCTGTTTTTCGTTCTCCCGCCTGTGGGGGTATTTGGCGATATCACCGGTGTGCACGGCCAGGCGGGTGGTTCTCACCCCCTCCCGGACATCCTCTTCGCTGGGCAGGGCCAGGTGCTCGGCAGGGGTGATGTAGCAGACCAGATCGGCCCCGTGGCGGGCCGAGGATGCCGCGCCAATGGCAGAGGTGACGTGATCATACCCGGCCCCGGTGTCACAGGGCAGGGGTCCCAGCACATAATAGGGGGCATTGCCGCTCATCCGCTTTTCCAGCATGATATTGCCCTGGATCTCGTCCAGGGGGACATGGCCGGGCCCCTCGACCATCATCTGGCACCCCCTCTC
The DNA here is from genome assembly GCA_046496975.1 of Desulfobacteraceae bacterium. Taxonomy (GTDB): domain Bacteria; phylum Desulfobacterota; class Desulfobacteria; order Desulfobacterales; family Desulfobacteraceae; genus DATFJZ01. The sequence continues at coordinate 3,340 of JAWOGI010000362.1, forward strand.
CCTGCCGATCTCGGCCAGTTCGCAGTTGATGATCATTTCAGCCATCTGGGCCCTGTCGTGGCTGTCGTGGATGGCCCCTGCCCGGATGCCGTTGCCCAGGGAGAGGACCGCATCGTATTTTTTCATCAGATCGCACACCCGGTCGAACTGGTCGTAAAGGGGATTTTCCCTGCCCGTGGCATCCATCCACGCCACCATGAAGGTGCCACCCTTGGAGGCCAGCCCGCCGTACCGGAACCCCTGTTTTCGCAGCCGTTCGATGGTGTACTGGTTGATGCCGCAGTGGATCGCCATGAAGCTCAACCCGTCGGCCAGCTGTTGTTCTATGAGGTCAAAGAGAAACTCCGGGTCCAGTTTGGCCGGGTTCTTATACTTTCGACCGGTCTCCTTGAACGCCTGGTAAAGGGGAACATTGCCCACGGGAAGACAGACGGCCCTGAGCACCTCCCGGCGCACCAGATCCAGGTCTCCCCCGGCGGAAAGCTCCATGAGGGTGTCGGCCCCCTCTTCCTGGGCCGCCACGGCCTTTTTCACCTCTTTGTCAATGTCGCAGATATCCGACGAGGTGCCGATGGAGGCGTTGACCTTGGTTCGCAATCCAGTGCCGATCCCCACCACCTGCTGTTCTGTTCTTGCCGGGTTGCACGGGATAACGATCTCTCCGGCAGCCACGCCGTCCCGGATGGTTTCTGAAGGAAGATTTTCGTTTCGGGCAACCGTCTCCATCTGGCCGGAGATGATCCCGTCCCTGGCAAGCTCGATCTGGGTAGTCATGCAAATGTCCTTTCGGCCGGCCCCCGGAACAAAAAAATCCCGTGACCCGACACGATATGTCAGTCAAGGGATTTACCATTTCACCTCTGAAATTTTCATTGCCGTACCAGGCAGGTCTTCTGACTTACGGATCATCAACCACCGGCGCCTTCCCGCAGGCCTGTTTAAAAACTTTCCTTTTAAACGCCCTGCAGTGGCCTGTTGCCGGTGCTCTTCCCGTTTACAGCGGCGGGACCGTCCCGGATTCTCACCGGGTTCCCGTTTTCATGCCTTTTCAAGGCAACCTGGTACAAACTGAATTGTTAAAATCTTACTACCACGCCCCTGGCTGGGATGTCAACCGCAACATCAAAAAGCAGGCAATTCTAATTAACGGGCTTGGTCTTACCCCGTTGGTCACGAATTTGGACCGGTGGGTTAAAAAAAACGGGGCCGCCTGGTGTCCAGGCGTGTGATGCCCTGTTTCGCCGCAATTTGCAGGGCCTTCTCATACTCGTCCACAATGACGGACCGGGAGAGGGAGGGGATGCCGGCAGCCGGGCCGCAGGGTCTATACTGGGCCATGATGTTGACGTAGGTCTCCGAAGAGACCTTTTCTGCCAGAAAGGCCATGATCTCTTTGGTGCCGGCAAGGTTTTCCGGCAGCACAAGGTGACGGACCAGCAGCCCCCGCCGGGCCAGGCCAAGGCGGTCCACCACAAGATCCCCCACCTGCCGGTGCATCTCAACAACGGCTTCCATGGCAACAGCAAAATAATCCTCGGGCACCCCGGCAAGCCTTGCCGTCCCGGCGTGGAAAAACTTAAGGTCGGGCATGTAGATGTCCACAACCCCCTCGAGGAGCTTCAAGGTGTCAACCCGGTCATACCCCCCTGTGTTGTACACCAGGGGCAGGGCCAGCCCCTGGGGGATGGCGATCTCCAAAGCGGCCAGGATCTGGGGCACCACATGGGAGGGGGTGACCCAGTTGATGTTGTGGCACCCCTGGCGCTGGAGGTCGAGCATCATCCATGCCAGCTGGTCAGGGCTCACCCTTTCTCCCTGGCCGCCGTGGCTGATCCCGTGGTTCTGGCAGAAACTGCACAACAGATTGCAATAAGAAAAGAATATGGTGCCGGACCCTCCGCTCCCCACCAGGGGGGCCTCTTCGCCGAAATGGGCGTCAAAGGCACTGACAACGGCCTCTGTTCCTGTCCGGCACACCCCCAGCTTTCCGGAGCTTCTCTTCACCCGGCACTTTCTGGGACAGAGAATACAGTTGTCCAGAAGCGCTTCGGCGGTGCGCCGCTTCTCTCTCAACGCCCCGGTTTCAAAGGTTTTGATACAGACAGGGTCATGCATGGTGGCATCTCCATCTTACGGTGGATTTCGGACCATGAAATGATCAAGGTCCATAGGGTTACCCACTGTTTGTCATTCTTATGCCTGATTGGTCTGGCTGGTCAATATGGATGCTCACAACGGGGATGGTCAGTCACTGTTTGTCATCCCTTTGACAAGGTCGATCACCAGGGCGCACTCCAAGCCAAAGGGGAGGTAACCGGCATATCCCAGCAGGGGCATCTCAAAGAGCTTGGTCCCGTGGACATAGGGAACGGAGTAGACCCACCTGGCATGGCTGCAGCTGTTGAACAATTCCCAGAAAAAACCGCAGATCAGGGCCGCAGCGGCATACACCGCAACCGTTGTCCAATCCCCCTGCCCTGCTGCCTGGAAGGGATGGGGCTGGCGAAAAACCATCCGGCAGGCGAGGAGAATTCCAAGGGGGGCCAGCCACACACCAAAAAAGAGCTGGTCGGGAAAGACCCCCAGGAGAAAGAGCACACCGCAGGAAACGACCAGGAGAACAAAGGCCAGAGGCCTTGCTTGGACAAGATCAATTTTTCCAAAATAGGTAAACCCGTTCCGGAAAACATCAAAGGTGAGGCAGTACGCCTTGAGACTCTCCACCGCCGGCAGCACCGTGGAAAAGGAGAGGGTGGCCAGAAGAAAATAGGTGACGGGGGGATAGCCTGCCCCGGTATAATGCCAGTTCTCCACAAACCGGTTCAGAAACTCAAACACCCACCAGAAGAGAGCGCTGGCCGCAAAGAGCAGCACAAAATTCCCCGGGGCAGAACAAAGGGGAGAGATCCCCCTTCGCCGGACGACAAGATACGAAGCGATCTCTCGGTTCGTTAAAACCGTGCCGGCAAGGGGCAGCCCCAGGATCAGACAGAGGGCCAGGCCGATATTTTTCCATAAAAGCAGAATTTTAGACAAAAAAGAAGCGTGCATCAGACGGCCATGGGTTTTGGTTGTTTCCCCACAGGAAAAGGAGTTGTCTGCTCAACTTCCCTTTATAAAGCATGTTGTGCAATTTTGCAAAAACAATTTTTGTGGCGAATCGATCCTGCCACGGGAGAAACAAAAATGGGCACCTGAACAGTCTAAAGAACACGGTTAAACCGATGAAAAGGCCTCTACCAGGGCATCAACGGCCCTTTCCACAAGAGCCCTGGGACAGGCGATGTTGATGCGTTCAAACCCTTCTCCTCCGGTGCCGAACCAGGGGCCGTGGTCCAGGGCCAGCCCGGCCTTCTGTTCAACGATGTCGGCGATCTGTTCACTGGTCAGTTCCAGGGATCTGAAGTCCACCCAGGGGAGATAGGTGGCTTCGAGATCAACGATGCGCACCCCTGGAACTCTTGTTTCCAGCTGCTGTTTGAGATAACGATAATTTTCGTAAAGGTAATCGATGAGATCTTCCAGCCAGGGTTCTCCTTCTTCATAGGCGGCCCGGGCCGCAATAGCCCCGAACAGGGTGCCGCCTCCCCGGGGATTCCCCCCCAGGGTTTCAAAGAAAAGCCCCATCTCTGTTCGGATACGTTCATCGGGAACAATCAAATTGGAGTGGGAAAGCCCCGCCAGGTTAAAGGTCTTGGAAGCGGCATTGGCGGTGATGGAGTTGTTGGCAAACCTGTCACAGATGGACTGGAAACAGGTGTGGGCATGACCCGGCATGACAAGGTCACAATGGATCTCATCTGCAAAGACCAGTACATTGTTGTCAAGGCAGATCTGCCCGAAGCAGTCCAGCTCCTCCCGGGTCCAGACCCGGCCCACGGGGTTGTGAGGGGAACAGAGGATTGCCGCCTTGACCCTGGGATCGGCGGCTTTTTCCCTCAGGTCGTCAAAATCCATCTGGTAACGGCCCCGGATAATGGCCAGGGGATTTTCAGCCACCCGCCTGCCCCCGGTTTCTATGGCACGGGCAAAGGGATAGTAGACCGGCGGCTGGATGAGGATTTTGTCACCGGGCTTTGAAAACCGCTGCACCAGGTAGTTCACCGCCGGCACCACCCCCGGTGTATTCAACACCCACTCCTCCTGGATGGTCCAGCCATGGCGGCGGCGGTACCAGTCGATCAGGGCGCTGTTGTGATCCTTGTCCTGGAGGGTGTACCCGTATATCTGGTGATCCAGGCGGGACGCCATGGCTTTTTTCACCACAGGAGGACAGAAAAAGTCCATGTCAGCCACCCACATGGGCAGAAGGTCATCCCTGCCCTTACCGAATTTGGCCCCAAGGACCGACGGTTCCCACTTTACCGATCGGGTTCCGCTTCGGTCAATGATCTCGTCAAAATTCCACTCTTTTTCCATTGGTCAATCCTGTCCATCGCTTCTGTTACCGTTGTTGACCTCAACATTGAGATCCCGCCGGCCGGGACCTGAACTGCCGTGCCAGCTGCCGGCCGATTCCGACACGTCAGTCAGCCCCATTCTGTACCATGTCTGCCGGGCAATGGCAAGGAGGGGTCAAAAAACAAGGTACCGATCGCACTCAGCAGACATTTCGGCATTCCTGGCCTGGGTGGCAAAGTCCTTGAAGCCGACTCCGGGGACCTCGTCTTCCCTCCCGTGGAAGCCGTTGGAGCGGAAGGAGACATCACAGATGGATAGTTTTGCCTTTCCCACAAGTTTTTTAAAATCGGGGTCCAGGGCAAGGGTTACACCATGCCCGGTAAAAAAAATCTGCACCGCCTTGCCCTTTTCATGGGCAGCTGTGGCAAGCTTGATCACATAATCGAGATGTCTGTTTGATGTGACAAGTATTCCCAATGATTCAGACATAATATCACCTTTTGTGATCGTTCCTGATCACTTTTTCAAGTTTGTTAAAGAGTTGTTGTCTCACTTGGGCATCAGCGGCATATTTTAATATCAGCAGGTATACGGCTTCGCGCAAAAGGGCTTCAGTGGTTGATGCCCTGGCGCATTCCCCGGCCTCAATGGTTTTGAGAATATCGGCCACATCGGAACTGATCACGGTCCTGATTTCGACACTGTTTGGCCCAAGCCCGTCAAAGGCTGCGGTTTCATCGCTTTCCGGGCAGTCATTCCCGTCAGGGGCATAATCGGTTAAAAGCCCGTAGCATTCCATGGCCCTGTCCATGAAGCGCTGCTTGAGAAACTCTTCTCCAAGGTTTTTCACTATTTTTCTGGCAAAAAAGCTATTATCCGAATCAGACGTCTCTTTTGTCAAAACTCTTTTTGCCGCCTCCAGCGCCCTGTCGTAGCAGCTGCACCTTTCCAGCATGACGGCCGATGCAAGATCCTTGTCCATTGCTTTTGCCTCCTGTTGTGATTACCACCAGGAAATTACCTTGTCCGATGCAAAAATATCGTCCACAAGGGTTTCCCAGTCCACATCGGGTTCGTAAAGGGGGGTTGTCTTTTCTTGTCCGCCGGTAAAGGGCGCCATGAGTTTTTTAACGGTTTCTTCGGGTTCTGATCTGAGTATATGGAGTACTTCCATGGGTGGCCTCCTAGAAGGGAATCACAAGGGAGGCCTCTTTGAGCATCTCCCCTATTTGGGTGGTGGTTACAAATTTAAATCCGTATTTTTCGGCATTTTCAGCGTTGTTGGTGAACCGTTCCCCTTCCATTTCATCGAGGAACTCCATGTTCTCCGAGTAGGCTTCGTCCATGGTTTCGATTTCATGGTTCAGCACAAACATCTGCACCTCGGCCATCTCCAGAAGGAGCCCCAGGCTGGTTCTCAATCCCTCGTACTGCTGATCCACATCCTTGATCAGCACGGCTATTTTGTCTGCCATTGGATCACCCCTTTTTGATGAAGTACTTTGTTGTTCCGTCCTCCACGTCTGCCATGCCGATGAATTCATTGCCCCCCTTGTTGCCCCAGTCGGGAATATCATTTTTCGAGCCGGGATCATTGCCCAGGATTTCAAGGACCTGGCCGGACTTCATCGCCTTGAGGGTTTTTTTGGTTTTCAGCAGGGGCATGGGGCATGTCAATCCGCAGGTGTCCAGGACCTGGTCCGGTTGAATGGTTGTAAGATCCATTGATGTTTCTCCTTTTTTTTGCTGTTGATGCTGCTTTTTTGGGGCGTTATAAGAACCGGGGTCAAATCGGCTGGTTCCTTGGCTTTTTCCGCCGCCCCCGGGTCTGTGACTAAAACACGACAAATTTTTCCGTCTCTTCGTTCCAGATGGCAATGACCGCCCAGGCCATGAAAAAGAGAATGAAAAGCGGGATGGTAAGCTCCCATGAAAAGATCTCCGGCATGAAAATACCGCTTCCCAGTTTCTCCTTGAGGTCAAAGGCCAGAAGAAACTTGTTGGTCAGGGCATTGGCAAGGGAAAAGCCCGCCAGGGCCATGACAAGTTTCAGGTGGCCCTCACCGATTCTCCACAGGGTGGAGCTGGCACACCCGCCGGCCAGAATCATGCCGATGCCGAAGATCGTCCCCCCGGTCAGGCTGCCCAGGAAAAAGGGGTGGTACACCCCCATCATCGGTTCCTTGAGCCATGCCCATTTGATCACCGCAGTTCCCATGCCGTAGATGACAAGGCTCATGGCAACCACCTTCACCATTTCGGCCTCTCCGGTCATGAACGGACACCGGAAGGCCCTGACAAAGCAAAACCGTGACCTGTGCATGACAAGGCCGATGAGAAAACCGAAAAAGAGGAGTCCCCCGAGAACGGTTTTGTCAATGGCCGAAAAGAGATAAAAGCAGAGGATCACGGCCAGGAAAACGGCACCGCCGATGTAGGGCTGGACCCTGTCCCAGTCAACGCCGAGAAAAGGGCCGGTCTTTTTTTCCTTGGCCAGAGGCTTGACAGTGATGTTTTCCATCTCCCATAAAAGGTAGCGAAGACCGATCCACGAACCGGCCCCAAGGCCTGCCATCATGGCAACGCCCCCCAGAGAGAGCATGCCCGAGGCGGTGTAAAATCCCCCGACATTGCAGCCCCCGGCAAGGGCCGCACCGCATCCCATGAGAATGCCGCCGATGATCCCCTTGGCATATTCCAGGGAAGGGGCCTTCCTGATTTTAAACTGGCGGCTCATCATGGCCGACATCAAGGCCCCGGCCAGGATACCGGCATTGGACAGGGACATGGGGTGGAGCCACGGGGCAAAGGGTTTGGCATCGTTGATCCCCACCGAGTAGAGCACCCAGTTACCCCAGTTCCTGTAGCCGCCGGCAATGCCCCAGGGGGAATCCCACAGAAAGATGAGAAGCGCCAGAACGGCGATGAAGATGCCGGCAAGCCACGCAGGCCAGTCCTGTTCAAACAGGGCAATGTAGTTCTTTCTTGCCTCTTCTTTTACGCTGGAAAACAGTGTGCTGCTTGTCATGGGAGAACCTCGTTTAAACGTTTAAATTTGTTTTTGGGCGGTCTTGTTAGGTCTTGTTAAGAAAAAACAGCAAGGATAATGCCAGATGCATGAAAAAAGCCTCCAACGCCATGGGGCTCAGCTTGTCAGCCGTCAAGG
>JAWOGI010000369.1:0-3848 GCA_046496975.1 Desulfobacteraceae bacterium
TGAGAAAGATGGAAGTGTTAATAAGTATTATCTTTCACTTTCGATCTTGTAAGTAAAACTGTCTCCCCTGTAATAAAAAAACAAAGTTTTTTTTCAGCAATTCTAATTTTAACATAGGACCAACGGGGGAGACCAACGGGGTCAGGCCTGCGTTATTGTCATTATCTTTCCTATCCAGTATAATCCCAAAAACGCCGTAGATAATGACAATAACGCAGGCCTGACCCCTCACGGGTACTGCTCACACTTCTCCAGGGCGGCTGCCAGGTGTTCGGCAATGGGCCGGGTCATCCCCGGATGGGAGGCAAGCTCGGCAACACTTGCCTGTTTCATCCGGCTGATTCCCTGGTAGGCCGAAAGCAGGGTCTGCTTTCGCTTTTTGCCGATCCCGTGGACACTGTCCAGGATCGATGTTTTGGCCCGTGTTCCCCGCCTCCGGCGCTGAAAGGTGATGGCAAACCGGTGGGCCTCGTCCCGCAGCCGCTGAACAAGAAACAGTGCATCTTCGGCCTGACCGGTATTGACGGGATTGGACCTGTTGGGAAGGTAGATCTTGTCATGGGTTTCCCCTTTTTCCGGGTTTTTCTTGGCAAGACCGGCAACGGCAAAATTCCCCTCCAGGCCCAGGGTTTTTAAAACAGCCACTGCCATGGAGATCTGCCCTTTTCCGCCGTCAACCACAACAAGGTCGGGCAGGGCCATATCATCCCGGGCTTTTGAAAACCGACGTGTCAGCACCTCTGTCATATAGGCGTAGTCGTCATGTTCTGTGACATCGCGTATGATAAACTTTCTGTACAGGGAGCTGTCCGGCACCCCGTTGATAAACACCACCATGGACGATACAGGATCTGTGCCGGAAATGTTGGAATTGTCAAAACACTCGATGCGACGGGGTAGCCTGTCCATGTGAAGTATTTTCTGGAGGGAGAGAAGGGATTCCCTGGCCTGGGCCTCCCGGGAGAAGAATCGTTCAAGCTCTTTTTGGCCATTGAGCAGAGCCATGTCAATGATCTGTTTCTTCTCTCCCCTCCGGGGCACAAGGAGTTTTACGCTTTTCCCCTTTTTTTCGGAAAGACGCTGCTCAATGAGCTCCCGATTCTCCACGGGTTGTGAAACCAGCAGCTGAGCGGGCAGAAAAGAGCTCTTCTCGTAGTACTGCTTGATAAACGCATCGAGAATTTCCGGAATGTCATTGTAATGCATGTCAAAGGGAAAATGCCGGGTTCCCACAAGGTTCCCCCCCCTGACAAAGAAAAGGGTGACAATGGCCTTTTCCTTCTCCCCCACACAGGCGATTACATCCCTGTCAAGATGATCCGTGGAGACCACCACCTGCTTTTCCAGGATCTTTTCAACGGCAGACACCGTATCCCTCAACTGGGCGGCCTTTTCAAAATTCTCTTTTTCCGCTTCGGCTCTCATCTCTGTGGTGAGCTTTTTTACCAGCTCACTGGATCTGCCCTTCAAGAAAAGCACCACATCTTTGACAATTTTGTGGTACTCTTCCCTTGACACCTCATTGCAGCAGGGGCCGAGACAGGACTTGATCTGGTAGTTGAGGCAGGGCCTTGACCGATTGGCAAACTGGGTTTTCCGGCACTTTCTCAGCCTGAAGATCCGGTTGACACTCTTTAAGGTACTCTTCACCCCGTGGGCCGACGAATAGGGGCCAAAATAGAAGGCATTGTCCCTGTTGATCTTCCTGACAATTTCAAGGCCGGGATAATCCGCAGTCACATCAATGCGCAGGCAGGGGTAATTTTTTCCATCCTTGAGGATTACATTGTACTTTGGCTTGTGTTTTTTGATCAGGGTGGATTCCAGGATCAAAGCTTCGTGTTCGCTGGAGGTGACAATGAGTTCAAAATCCTCTATCTGCCTGATGAGAATCCCCGTCTTCAAGTCATGTCCCGACTCTTTCGTAAAATAAGAGGCCAGCCGCTTTTTCAGGTTCAAAGCCTTGCCCACATAGATGATCCGGCTTTTCTCATTTTTCATCAGGTAAACCCCGGGATCTGCCGGGGCTGCATGATATTTTTCCAGTAAATTTTGATTCATCGTTCCTTGTGTCTTCTAAAGCAGCGCCAAACCCCGCAATATTTCAGCAAATTCAGGGTTCTTGCCGGCATATTCTCTCAATGCCTGAAGCTGCCTTCTTAAAAGTGACCCATTCGAGTGCTCCAAATCCAGATCATCCAGCACTTTACGTTCCATCCGATTGACCTGTTCAATCACCGGCTTCACCATGGTACGACGATCCCAGGCGATATAACCGAAAAGTGCCACAATCAAGGTGATGAGAGATCCAAAAAGAACAAGCATCGTATTATTTGAAGCATCCTGTCTTTTGTTTAAATCATCCAGTCTGTTATTAAGCGCTTCCTGGCCCAGCTTCATTTCAGACCTGAGAGCTTTCTGACCTTCCTCCAGAACAGCAAGTTTTTCAATGATCTCACGATCCGATATGCGGGGAGCTACCTCCGCAGCCCATAATGACACCGGTAAAAACAGATGAAGAGATATCCATACAACCATCATACAGCCAAACAGGTTTGATTTCATGTTACCTCCTTGTTTTTCAATCAGATCATGACCGGTCTCCTTTCCACCATCCATCGCTATGAAATAATAGTAACTCACAGGGCATTGATTGGCAACCACAAAAAAAGTTAACATAATGCACATTTATCAGGGATCGGGCGAAGAAAGGATTCAAGAATTCTCTTATCCCCAGTGCAGCAGCACCGTGTAGGTAACGGCTACGGCACCCAGAACCGGTAAGAGGATACCTCCCCTGAACAGGCCGTAGACAATGGTAAAGCCGATGCCAAGAATGGCCGCTGCCGGGACCTCGGGGGTGACACTGAACATCCCGGGGATCACCAGGGCACCGAGGGAAGCGGCGGGAATACATTGTAAAAAACGATCCAGCCGTTTGGGAATTTTTTTATCCGTCAAAAGAAAAAGGGGAACGAGCCTTGGCAAATAGGTGACAAGGGCCATTCCCATTATCAGGGGGATCAGGTTATTCACAGGGCTTCTCCTTTGGTATCACCGGTGGTATCGCCGGAAAACAGCATCCCGGCGGTGGCGATGATTAAAATGCATGCAATAATTGTCCATCCCCTGGGCAGAAAATCGAAATAAATCAGGATCGTGTTGAGCAGTCCCGAGGAGAGGGCCAAAACCAGGGCCCTGGAAGAGCGCTTGATTTCCGGCAGCAGGATGGCCACCAGCAGGGCGTACAAGGCCACACCCATGCTTTTGGTCAAATCCCCGGGCAGAAATCCCCCCAGGATATACCCGGCCAGTGTACCCCCCACCCAGGCCGAGTAGGCGGAAAGCTGGAGTATGAAAATAAAGGTTTTTGTCAACGCACCTTTTTTGAAGGAGAGCACTGAAAACACCTCGTCTGTGATGCCAAAGGCAATGGGGAAAAAATATCTTCTGGCGATATTCCTCATCCTCGTGGAGAGATAGGTGCTCATCAGAAAATGCCTGAAGTTGACAAGCAGGGTGGTAACGATGATGCCCCCAAACCCCATGCCCGTGACCAGAAGGTTCAGCGCAATAAATTGGCTTGCCCCGGCAAACACCACCGATGAAAAGAGAAAGCTTTCCAAGAGAGAAACCCCGCAGGCCTTGCAGAGTATCCCGAAGGCTGCTGCTGCCGGCGCATACCCGATAAACAGAGGAAGCCCCGCCTTCAAAGCATCACGCACTTCTCTGTTCATTCTCACAGCTCCTTTTTTTTTATATGAAAGTCGTGTTGCGCCGGCAGCCGATCCGGGTTTTGCCCTACGCTCATTCTCACAGCCCGTCCATGGGCTGCTCCGAGGTGAGCG
>JAWOGI010000393.1:0-6399 GCA_046496975.1 Desulfobacteraceae bacterium
GGATTATTTTTTGGAAGATCCCTTAAAGATCACAGAGAAGGAGACTTTCAATGAACAACCATAGAAAATTAAAACATAGGTCTTGGTCATAACATCGGCCACCCTGGGGTGGGGTCACCTTTTCGTTATTAACATTATCGTGTGCTTTATGGTTTGATTCTGCTTTTCTGTCCGATAACGTCAATAACAAAAGCCTGACCCCGTTGGCCCGCCAAATGTAACGACAAGTGGCCGAAGTTATGGTCAAGCCCAACAAGGCTAATAGGAATATGACACAATTTTATCGATAAATGCAACAGATATTTGGGAAGAAAACGGAATGGGACAGGCAAAAAAAGAGGCACTATCCATAGAGAAGCTGGCAGAGAACCTTGCAACCTTTGCCATTGACAGGAACGATTTAAAAATGCTCATGCAGGGAATCCCCGACAACAGTGATCTCAACCTGACAAGTGTGGAGTATGAACTTCAGATTTTGAAAATACTCAGTGTGGGATGGGCTATCTCCTTTTACATGCCCGCCGGGGACAACAAGACAGATCTCTCCCGGATTTTCTGGGAGTACATCAGGGAAATTTCAAAAAATATTTCCAATCTCACCGAGACAACCACCGGAGAATCGGTGGATTATTTTTCTATACTCAAGGAGCGCCTGGACGATTACGTGAAAATCATGCAGGAGAACCCCAACGGGGAAAGTGAACCTTCCATGGTGATGGGACCGGCCTTTGCCGAGGCCTGCAACAGTCCGGGCAACGCCATTGCCGTTCTCACCGGCACCAAGATGTTTACCCTGACCCTCGGGGGGGTAAAAGAATACCTAAATGCCGTGGAAATCCAGTAAAAATGATTAAAAACAGAATTGCCCGGTTCAACCCGGACGTCCTTGTCAAAGGAATCGTATACACCAATATTTTTATTTTTGCTGCCAGCCTTGTTTTGAGCGGCGGCAACGTGGAGCTCTCCCTGAACCCCTTTACCGCCCTCTCTCCTTCGGTGAACAGCCTGATTTTTCTCGGGGCGGCGGGCACCATTCCCATTGACCAGTACAATGTATGGTGGTCCCTCATTGCCGCCTCCTGGCTCCACGGAGGATTGCTCCACATCATCTTTAACATGACAGCCCTGTACCAGATCGCCCCCCTGGTGATCCGGGAGTTTGGCATGCACAGGATGGTGATCATTTACACCCTAAGCGGTGCTGCCGGCTTTCTGCTCTCTTACCTGGCCGGGGTGATGGTGACCATTGGCGCATCTGCAGCCATCTGCGGCCTTATCGGCGCCACCCTGTTTTACGGCAAATCCAGGGGCGGAGTTTACGGGGAAGCGGTGTTCAAGCAGACATCGGGCTGGGTCTTCGGCCTTGTGCTCTTTGGTCTGCTCATCCCCAACATCAACAACTGGGGCCATGGCGGCGGCCTGCTGGCGGGGATTTTCCTGGCCTGGCTGCTGGGCTACAACGAGCGAAAACAGGAGGCCAGCTGGCACAAACTCCTCTCCCTGGCATCCATTGCCATCACCGGGGTTGTTCTCCTGTGGGCGTTGACATACGCAGGTCGCATCGCATTTTAACTTCCATGGCGCCAGGGGTCAGGACAGAGACAGCTATTTTGTACAAAGGAGGAAATCGACAATGAACCTCAACAGAAAAATGCTCTTCATCGGCCTGGCAGGGTTTGCAGTGATCTTTGCCATGGGTTTTTTCTCAACCATGACATCGTTCAACAATGTAAAAAAACACCGCATTGAAAATGTTGTTGCAACAGCACAACAGGATGAAGATGTCTCCACGGCTCCCCAAATAACAGACAAAATCATGGAAACCGTTGATGACCTTAAAAAGAGGATCTTCACCGTTTTTGGATTCCTGTTCCTGCTGTTTTTCCTTCTCATCACCGGGTTGATTGTTTTTATCAACCAAACCGTTGTCAAACCCATCAACACCGTTGCCGCCGGCATGAAAGACATCGCCGCCGGTGAAGGGGATTTGACAAAACGGATCACCGTATCCCGCAAGGACGAGATTGGCCTGCTGGTTGAGTGGTTCAATGCCTTTGTCCAGCGGATTAACAATATTATTGTGGACATTGGCGGCAATTCTGAAACAGTGACCGCGGCATCGGCAGAACTCCTTTCGGTTTCCGAGCAGATGGCAGAGGGGGCGGACAATCTCTCCGGCAGGGCCAACACCGTGGCTGCCGCCTCGGAGGAGATGAGTGTCAACATGACTTCGGTGGCCGCTGCCAGTGAGCAGGCCTCGACCAACATTGGCACGGTTTCCGATTCAGCCTCCCAGATGCAGGCCACCCTCGGTGAGGTGGCGGCCAACTGCGAAAAGGCAAGGTCCATCTCCGGCAATGCCGGCATCGAGGTTGACAAGGCCTCCAGGAGGGTCACCCTTCTTGGAGAAGCTGCCAGGGAGATCTCCAAGGTGACCGAAGTGATCACCGACATTGCCGAGCAGACCAACCTGCTGGCTTTGAACGCCACCATAGAGGCGGCACGGGCCGGTGAAGCGGGAAAAGGGTTTGCCGTTGTGGCAGAAGAAATTAAAAACCTTGCCGGCCAGACGGCCAGTGCCACCAATGATATCCGGCAGAAAATCGAGGGAATCCAGAGCTCCACCGACGATACGGTCCAGGATGTCACAAAAATTACCGCCGTCTTTTCCGATGTGAACGAGATTGTCACCACCATTGCCGCGGCCGTGGAAGAGCAGTCCGCCGCTGCCACCGAGGTGGCTGACAATATCGGACAGGCTTCCACGGGCATCAGCGAGGTGAACGAGAATGTCGCCCAGACATCCCAGGTTTCATCAGAGATCACAAAAGATATTGCCGGTGTGAATTCCGTTGCCCGGGAGATGTCAGACAAAGGCGTCCAGATGAACCACAGCGCCCGGGACCTGTCAGAGCTGTCAACAAAACTCAGGGACATGATAACCGTTTTCAAGGTTTCCGCCGGGGAGACAGAGGGGGACAAGGGTCCCACACCTTCCGGAGAGGCCATTCCTGATCTCATGACCTGGGGCCCGAAACTTGTCATCGGCATCGAGGAGATCGACAACCAGCACAAAGAGCTGGTCTCCCTGATCAACCAGCTCCACAAGGCCATGAAGCTGAAGCAGGGAAGCAGACAGGCCGGAACCATCCTCAACCGGCTGGCCGATTATACGGTGTACCACTTTGGCCATGAAGAGAAGCTCTTTGAAACGTACAACTACCCTGACAAAAATCAGCACATCAAAACCCACAAAGATCTTGTGGCCCAGGTGGTGGACTTTAAAACCCAGTTTGAACAGGGAAGGGCCTCTTTGACCATGGATCTGATGAATTTCCTGACGGACTGGCTGAAAAACCACATCATGAAAACCGATAAGGCCTACGCCCCGTTTCTAAAGGAAAAGATGAACAAATAACAAACCTTGAAGTTCCTTTGGCCGAGGTTTGATTTTTTTATAACGGCCATGCCCTGCGGGCACAACAAAGAGAGAAAGTCCGATTCAGAGGCAGCCGGTTTGGGGTTTTGCCCGTAGCGGTTTTGAGCGGTAGCTGTGAGCACGGATGCTCTAAACAGCTGCCGCTCACCTCGGAGCAGCCCATGGACGGGCTGCGAGAATGAGCGTAGGGCAATACCCCGAATCGGCTGCCGGGATTACACGACTTTCATATAAACGGCCATGAGCAGCGTGCTCACAACAAATAATGAAAGTCCTGCAATAACCGAAGCCTTGCCCCACCCCAGGGTAGTCGATGTTATGATCAAGCCCAAAATTTCATAATGGGTTTAGCGTTGAACACGGTTTTACACAAGTTTTACAAAGACAAGAGAGCGATAAACAGAAGTGATAACCCGCCGGTTTTTTTCGACTTAAATCCTGTCTCCCGGTATCTGGGCATGGGGGTTGGGTTGCCGGGTGCCTTGAGATTATCGGCCATTTCTACTATACAGTCGGTATGAAACAGAAAATGGAAAAAATAGCGGTGGTTGGTGTCTCCTGCCTCTTTCCCGGAGCAGAGACCTTTGACGGGTTTGCCGCCAATGTGATGGCAAAACAAGAATCCATTGTCAATGTCCCGGAAGATCGGTGGATTCTGCCCAAACAGCGGGTGATATCAAAAGATAACGGGCCGGACAAAGCATTTTGCGGCCGGGCCGGCCTGGTGGATGGGTTCAATTTCGATCCCTCGGGGATGGCAGTGGATCCGGACCTGCTCTGCCGGCTGGATCCCCTCCACAAGATGGTGCTGCACACCGGACGAGAAGCGGCAAGAAGCTGTTACACTACAAACAGCATCCGGGAACGGACCGGTGTGGTCCTTGCCGCCATCTCCCTGCCCACGGACAGCGTTTCGGAACTTGCCTGGGAGATCCTTCTCCAGCAGACCCCCAGAACCATAACAAGGGCTGACGCCCTTGCCGCCAGCGTGGTCTCCACACCTGCGGCGCTTCTGGCAAGGGCCATGGGATACTTTGGCGGATGCTGCACCCTGGATGCCGCCTGTGCCTCTTCCCTTTACGCCGTCAAGCTGGCCTGTGACGAACTTTTACTGAACAGGGCCGACATGATGGTGTGCGGAGGGGTCTCCCGGCCCGACGCCATGTACACCCAGATAGGCTTCACCCAGTTACAGGCCCTTTCCAGATCGGGGCGCTGCGCTCCCTTTGACAGGGATGCCGACGGCCTGGTGGTGGGGGAAGGGGCCGGCATCATGGTTTTAAAGCGGCTCTCCGATGCCGTGGCCTGTGGTGACAAAATTTTCGGAGTCATTGCCGGTGCCGGTCTCTCCAACGACATCGGCGGCAACCTTGTGGCACCGGCCAGTGACGGACAGGTCAGGGCCATGGAGGCGGCGTACCGCTCGGCCGGCTGGCACCCCTCCGATGTCCAGTTCATGGAGTGCCACGGTTCCGGCACTGCCGTGGGGGACCTTGTGGAAACCAGCTCCATTAAAACCCTGCGGGAAAATAGCGGCTCCCTGGCCAGACCCCTTGCCATCGGCTCGGTGAAATCCATGACAGGCCATCTGTTGACCGCCGCCGGAGCCGCCGGCATGTTCAAGGTCCTGGCCGGGTTTGCCGAAAAAACCCTGCCCCCCTCCCT
Organism: Desulfobacteraceae bacterium; assembly: GCA_046496975.1. Lineage (GTDB taxonomy): Bacteria > Desulfobacterota > Desulfobacteria > Desulfobacterales > Desulfobacteraceae > DATFJZ01. Next base: position 5,105 of record JAWOGI010000393.1, read on the forward strand.
CCACTTTTCCCTCCTGCCGGACAACAGTCCCCTGCACAACTGCGCCACAAGGGTCCAGACAGAGCCCGAGAGGTGGCAGCCGGAGGGGCTCACCGCCAGCTCCGGTGATGCTGCCAGGCGTGCGGCGGTGAGCGCCTTCGGCTTTGGCGGCATCAACGCCCACCTGCTGGTGGAAGAATTCACACCAAACACCCCAAAGAGCTTTCCCGGCATCACCACAACGGCAAAATTGCCCTGCAGTGACGATGAAGAGAATGAAGACCGGGAGAGGGGAATCGCCATCGTGGGCATGGAGACCGTCACAACGAGGGCACAGGATTTGAACCGGTTCCGGGAGATGATCTTTGGCATTGCCCTCGCCGGGGAAACAACGGCCGAAAGTCCCGGTTTCTTCACCCACCCGGGAGAATTTCACATCCCCCCCAACCAGATCCACGAGATACTTCCCCAGCACATCATCATGCTCAAGGCGGCAAAGGGGGCGCTCCTGGATGCCGGTATCACCCCGAGACCGGACAGCGGCCAACCGGAAAGGACCCGATTTGGTGCGGCCATCGGCATCGGGTTTGACCACAGAGCCACGGACTTCTTTCTCCGGTGGAAAACCGCCCTGGTCGATGAAACCCTCCAGGAGAGTGTTGCCCCGGGGCTCAACGCCAACAGGACCCTCGGCGCCCTTGGGGGGATTGCCGCCAGCAGGATCGCCAGGGAGTTCAAGCTGGGAGGCCCCTGCTTTACCATTTCGGCGGACACGGCGTCGGGTATCAAAGCCGTGGAGGCCGGCATCAACTCCCTCAGGTCCGGCGAGACGGATCTCTTTATCTGCGGAGCCGTTGATATGGCCGGGGATCCCCGGCAGCAGGCCCTGGATGCCGCTTTGACCGGAAAAATTGACCCCGGAAACGGGCCGGCCCCCGGCGGAAATGACGGCAGGAGAGACGGGGCAGCAGAAAAAACTGCAGAAACTGCGACAGAAGGAGCGGCCGCCATTGTGATAAAACGGCTTGACCGGGCCAGAGCGGACAACGACCGGATATACGCCATTGTAAGGGGAGTGGGGGGTGCCAGCGGCGGAGAGATGGCCTTTGAAAGCCCAAAGAGCCGGGAGAACCTCTCCCGGGCCTGGGCCTTCTCCCTGGAAAAGAGCCTGTCCGATGCAGAAATTCCCCCCCGGGCCATGCCCCGTTACCGGGCCCGCTTTTCCGAAACCCCTTCTGAAGACGGATTTGAAAAACCATCCACCTCCATCAGCGGCATCACCGCCTTGATCAAAACAGCACTCACCGTCTCTGCCA
>JAWOGI010000203.1:0-4135 GCA_046496975.1 Desulfobacteraceae bacterium
AGGATCTCAAGCCTGGTCCTTGTGGGTATGGTCTACTACCTGGCAGGGTAGAGCCGGGCCTGACGGGATCAGGTCTATTTTACCGGCGAACCCGTTTTTATAAGAAAGTTATCAGTTATCAGCTTCCAATAGATACCTTCTGCTTACTGACGGCTGATGGCTTTCATTGTTTTTTGTGAGCACGCTGCTCATGACCGTTATTTGGAATTTGAGAAATTATGACCCAGGAGAAACAGATGTTCACCGTTGATATCATCGGATGCGGATTTTCCGTTGACGATCTCACCGAAAACCACAAACGAACCATCAAAAACGCCGACCTCCTTGCCGGGGGAAAACGGTACCTCGATCTTTTCCGGGAAACCCGGGCTGAAAAACTTGCCATCACCAACAACATTTCCCGGGTGGCCGCCGAAATCAAGAGGGCCATGGCAACCAGAAGAGTGGTGGTGCTGGCCTCGGGAGACCCCCTCTTTTTCGGCATCGGAGCGACCCTTGTCAAAACCATCGGCAGGGAGCATCTTTGTGTCCATCCCAACATCTCATCCCTCCAGTCGGCCTTTGCCGCCATAAAACAGCCCTGGCACGATGCCGGCATTGTCAGCCTCCACGGCAGGAAAAACGACCTCTGTTTTGAGACCCTGCTGGAGGGGAAAAACAGGGTCGCCCTGCTCACCGACCCCAAGGCATCCCCCGACTGGATCGCCCGCCGGCTCCTGGAAGAAAAGGTCTCCGGCGTTGCCATGTCGATTCTGGAGAACCTGCGCACTCCCCATGAACGGATCACCCTGGGAAAATCCCTGGAAACCGTTGCCGGCGGCACTTTTTCTTCCCCCAACATTGTGATCCTTGAAAAAAAGAGGGAAAGCTCAGTTCCCTCCAGGACCGAGTCGGAACCGGACAGCAACGCCTGTGATCCCGCAGACAATCAAAAGAACCGGCATGACTCCCCGCCTCCGGAGAGGAACGTCTGTGAAACGCCGGAAGAAAACCCGCCCCCCCCGGACAGGGCAGCGGTCTTTCCCGGTATGCCGGACCACTGCTTTGTCCATGAAAACGGACTGATCACCAAGGCGGAGGTGAGGGCCGTTGTCTTTTCCAAGCTCAGGCTGGTATCCGGTGCCCACACCTTCTGGGATCTGGGGGCGGGATCGGGGGCGGTTTCCATTGAAGTGTCAAAATTTATCCCCCGGGGCAGTGTCACGGCCGTGGAGAAGAAACAGAACCGCATTGCCGACATCCAAAAAAACATTTACCGCTTCGAAGCGGATAACATAGAGACCGTCCATGCCGACCTGCCCGGGGGAATTGAAAATTTGAAAACACCGGACAGGATATTCATCGGCGGCGGCGGCAAAGACCTCGTTGCCATCATGGCCGCCTGCTGCACCAAAATGGCAGACAAGGGAATCATGGTGGTCAACACCGTGCTGTTGCAGAACATCGCGCCGGCCCTGGAGCTGCTGCAAAGCAGGGGATTTGAAACAGACCTTGTCCAGGTTCAGGTGGCCGTCTCCCGGTCCATGCCCTTTGGGGACCGGCTGGCGCCGCTGAACCCCGTCTGGATCCTGTCGGGCAGAAAAAACGGGGATTGCCGTTCCGGCCGGCAATTCCAATAAAAAACCCGCGGGGCCGGGCTTGGTCATAACATCGGCCACCCTGGGGTGGGGTCAGGCCCGCAGGGTCAGCCGTTCCAGTTTCTGGTAAAAGCGACCATGATGCTGTTCATCACAGTTAACGATGAAAGGTTTAAATCCGCAGAGCTCTGCGGATAAAGATAAAGAGGAGACACAATGGAAAATCCAGTCATTTTTGCAGGAGCAGGTCCCGGTGATCCAGACCTTGTCACGGTCAAGGCCCAGAAGGCGCTGAAGGCTGCAGATCTTGTCATCTACGCGGGATCACTGGTGCCGGAGGCCCTGCTTTCCTGGACAAAAGATCAGGCAGAAACGGTGAACAGCGCCTCCATGACCCTTGACGAGATCATCGCCATGGTGGAAAAGGGGTATGCGGCCAACCAAAAAATTGTCCGGCTCCACACCGGAGACCCCTCTTTGTACGGGGCAATTTTTGAACAGACCAGGGAGCTTGAAGCCCGGGGAATCCCCTTTACCGTGATTCCCGGCGTAACGGCCGGATTCGGTGCCGCCGCAGCCATGGGAATGGAGTACACCCTGCCCGAGGTGACCCAGACCCTGATTTTTACCCGGATTTCCGGAAGAACCCCGGTACCCGAGGAAGAGTCCCTGGAGAGTCTGGCCGCCCACAAGGCTTCCATGGCCATCTACCTGAGCATTGCCCATGTGGAAAAGGTCCAGACGATCCTTGCCAGACATTACGGGGAGGAGAGCCTGGTGGCCGTTGTCCACAAGGTCAGCCACCCCGACGAGAAGATCGTGATCACACCGGTCAGGGAGCTTGCCGCAACGGTGAAAAAAGAGAAGATCCAGCGCCAGGCCCTGATCCTTGCCGGCAAGGCCGTGGAGGCCTCGACCAACAGGACTTCCATCGGAAACTCTTTGCTGTACGACCCGGCCTTTTCCCACGGCTTCAGAAAGTAGCGCCATGGACTGGGAAGAAAAACAACAGAGGGGGGACCCCCTGGGCGAAAACGAAACCCCGGAATTTCAAAAGCTTGCCGTCTGGGCCATCACCCCCAACGGGATTACACACGGCATCTTGCTTGCCCGGCAGCTGGGCAGTGCCGACCTCTTTGTCTCCAGGCGGCTGGATCTCCCCCCTTTTTCCGATGAAAAGATCACGGTTTTCCCGTCACTCTCAAAGGAGATCACTGCCCGGTTCAACCAGTACCAGGGGCATATCTTCATCTTTTCTGCTGGCATTGCCGTGCGGCTCATTGCCCGGCTCATGGATTCAAAACTGAATGATCCCGCCGTGGTGGTTCTGGACGACCGGGCCTGCCATGCCGTCAGCCTCATCTCCGGGCACATCGGCGGGGGCAATGATCTTGCCCGGAAAACCGCCGCCATCACCGGAGCTGTTCCCGTGATTACGACGGCAACGGACGTTAACACCCTGCCGGCCGTTGATCTCATTGCAAAGCAGCAGAACCTTGTCATTGAAAATACCCAACAGATCAAACCCATCAACATGGCCATCTTAAAAAATCAAATCATCAGGATTTATGACCCCTGCGGCCTGGTTTTACCCGCCCTCCCCCCCCATCTGGCAATCCCCCTTGCCGATGGAGGCGATGGCCCCGTGGATCTGGTCTGTTCCGACCGGGTCATGGATGTTCCACGTGAAACCCTGGTGTTGAGACCCCGGTTTCTCGCCGCCGGCATCGGGTGCAACAGGGGCACCACCACAGAGGAGATCCAGACGTTCCTGGATCAGGTCTTCCAAGAGAACGACCTCTCCCTTGACGGCATCTTCACCATTGCCACATCCCATGTCAAAGCCGATGAAGGGGGACTCTTGCGATGTGCCGAAAAAATGGGGCTGGAAGTGGTTTTTTTCACAAAAGAGCAACTCAATTCCGTAACAACAATCGAAACGCCATCCAAAATGGCTGAAAAACATCTGGGAGTAAAGAGCGTATGCGAAGCAGCAGCAATTCTTGCAACCCGCAGGGGCACCCTTGTGGTACCCAAACAGAAGAGGGGCAATGTCACCGTGGCAGTGGCCAGAAAAGGGCCAGGCTTTTTGTGATCGGTACGGGCCCGGGAAACAGGGACCACATGTCAAAACGGGCAGTTGACCTTCTGGAAAAGGCCGACACCGTGGCCGGTTACACCACCTACCTGGACCTGATAAGAGAGCAGATCGGCCACAAGCAGACCATTGCCACGGGCATGACAAAAGAGGTGGAACGGGTGGAAAAGGCCGTGGATCAGGCCCTCCTCGGCACCACCTGCGCCCTGGTCTCCGGCGGCGATCCCGGCATCTACGCCATGGCAGGCCTAGTGTTCGAGCTGTGTGAAAAAAAGGGGATATCCCTGGTCCGGTACGGTTCCCCCCTTTCCGGCAAAAGCACTCCCCGGACCCTGGAAATTGAAATCGTTCCGGGCATTCCCGCCCTCTCGGCCGGCGCCTCGATTCTCGGAGCGCCCCTGACCCACGATTTTGCCGCCATCAGTCTCAGTGACCTGCTTACCCCGTGGGAAACCATCGA
>JAWOGI010000155.1:0-3277 GCA_046496975.1 Desulfobacteraceae bacterium
GGGATGGGTGGTCAGGACCGGGGAATGCGGGTTCCTGGTGCCCCCGGGAGATGAAAACGCCCTCCGGTCCGTGTTTCAACGTCTCATGGCCCAGCCGGCGCTTTTGGATGAGATGGGAAAACGGGGGACGGCCCGGTTCAAGGAGCGCTTCCACATCAGGCCTGTGGCCCGGGCCATCAGAGACCTCTACGATGAGGTGATCGAGGAATCGGAGGGTTGAGAAGAGGAGCGCGCCGCTTCCCCGGTCTTTTCGCCTTGGTCGTTTCCGGGGCCCAGTTCATCCACTAGTTTGTTCAACACGGCCACCTGCTGCATCAATTCCTTTATCCGGACTTCATTTTGGGATGCAAAGATAAACAGGTACAGATTCTGGATCAACAGCACCCCCACGGCCATGACAAAAAGGAGCGCAGGGGGATAAGCAATCCCTGTCATATCCGCGATCTTGTCGATAATGACCGGAAAAATGCCCAAAATAACCACCAAAATTCCGATCCCGAACCAGGTCAGGGCATATTTTTCCTGAAGTCTGCCCCGACGGACCAGTGAAAAGATGATCAAAAAAATGATGACGCCCAATACGGTGGTGGTAATCTTATAGGAGATCATAGCCTTCTCACCAAGATGAAGGTTAAGGTGATAAAGAGGTACCTGAAAACGCTGGGCAGGGAGGGAAAGACCTTGGATTTTTCTCCCGCCCGTTTCTGCATCCTGACCGGTACCTCTATCATTTTAAGGCCCTGATGTTGGGCCATGAACAGGACCCCCAGATCCTGGTAATCCAGATTGAGGAAGGGTTCCCGGAGAAGGGTTTCCATGGCCGGTCGGCTGTAGCCCCTGAGACCGGAGGTGAAATCACGGATCTTAAGCCCGGAAAGACCGTTGAGGACCCGCCAGCACAGCTTTTTGTTCCAGTTTCCCCGGTCCTTGTCGCTGCCGATCACCACATCAAACCCCTCTTCAAGGTGGGGTGCGATTTTATGGGCCTCCCCGGGGAGGTGCTGGCCGTCTCCGTCACAGGTGATCACCCCCTCAAATCCCTTAGTCAGACCATACCTGAATCCGGCCTGAATGGCATTCCAGTGCCCCAGATTAAAGGGAAACCGCAAATACGGAAACCCTTCTGTTTCAAGATGAGACAGAAAGGATTTGTCCGAGCTTCCGTCATCCACCACCAGGATATGGGGAAAGTAGGTCCTCAAGCCTTTCAGAATCGGCAGAAGATGCGGCCATTCATTATACACAGGGACTAAGACCAATATTTGCATGGCTCACCTTGACCGGGCAGCACAAAGGCACCGCTAACTATATCGAATCACAAAATAATTATGGCATTTTGCATGGCGCCTGTCAATGAAAAGAAATATGCACAAATCCATATCGAAGCGTCGTCAGGGTTTGCTGTGTGGAAGATTCTGTATTTATGTGTTATAAAGAGGTCCATTTCCATACACAAGGAGTAGACATCTCTGTGAAAAACACTCAGTTTACAAACAGCTTAAGAAACCCGTGGGCAGCAGTAATTATTTTGTCGTTTGTTACCGTGATGATCTACAGTAACATCTATAATGCGCCTTTTGCCTTTGACGACCTTGTTCAGATTGAAGATAAGACCAAAATAAGGGATTTAAGCAGGTTTTTGTCCATCAAGCAACTCTTGGCGCCCAGGCCGTTGGTAGAATTCACCTTTGCCCTCAATTATAAGTTCGGAAAACTCAATGTTTTTGGATACCACCTGGTAAATGTTCTCATCCATATGATGAATGCATTTCTGGTCTATTTTATAACCCTTAATGTAGGTAAGTTGCTGCTTTCTCCTGGCAAATCCGCCAAGTTCCGTGATGCTGACGTCTCATTGATGGCTCTGATCTCGGCATTGATTTTTGTGACTCACCCGATCCAGACCCAGGCAGTCACCTATACGGTCCAGCGATATGCCTCCATGGCCGCACTGTTCTATTTTTTGTCAGTTCTATTTTATATCAAGGGAAGGTGCAGGCTTCAGGACCTCAACCGGTCCGCCGAAGGCGTCAAGGGTCAAAAGCCCGGATCAAAGGCAAACCCTGATAAACGGACCAAGCGGAAAAAGGCGGCAGAAGTTGAGGGAAAACGAAAAAGCGGGCAGCAAATATCAACTTTCAGGTTCGTACATGCGGCATGGTTTGGTTTTGCTTTTCTTTTCGGTGTGTTGGCGTTTCTCTGCAAGCAAAACGCCGCAAGCCTTCCGGGGGTGATTTTACTGATGGAGTATATCCTTTTTGACCGGACCTGGAAGGGCTGGAAGAAAAAATTGATCTGGTTCGTCCCTGCTTTTTTACTCATGGGACTTTTCATTTTATATGTTTCCGGTTTTTTCAGAGGTGGTTTTAATTTCGGCAGGCTGCTGGAGGATGTTTCGGTACTCAGCAGGGAGACCGTGGAAGTCACCCGCTGGAATTATTTGTGTACCCAGTTCAATGTCATTGCAATGTATATTCGGCTGCTTTTTCTGCCCTTCGGTCAAAACCTGGATTATATGTATCCGTTTAAGGAGGGATTCTTTGACGGTGTAACCCCGTTGGCTTTTCTTTTTCTGGCCGGTATTGTTGCCATCGGGTTGTGGTGTATCAGGAAGAGACCTGCCATAACTTTAGGTGTTTTTTGGTTTTTTATTACCCTGTCCGTTGAGTCGAGCATTATTCCCATAAGCGATGCCATGTTTGAACATCGGCTCTATCTGCCCATGTTTGGCTTTGCCCTTGTGATGGGTTATGTCCTCTTTGACTTTTTGCAGAACAAAAAACTATGGTTGGGGATAGTTTCAGTGGCGGTGATCGGATATTTTGGGACAGCTGCCTATTTGCGAAATAGAGTATGGCAAGATCCTGTAACACTATGGAGTGACGTTTTGTCGAAGAATCCCGTAAACTATAGGGCCCACAATAACTTGGGGAATGCCTTGAAAGATCAGGGAGATGTCAGGGAGGCACTGGGGCATTATCGCGAGGCCTTACGGATCAAACCTGATTTCGGAGATGTCCATAATAATTTAGGAAATGCCCTGATGAGGCAGGGAAAGTTGGATGAGGCTATTGCCCACTTACAAAAAGCGGTTCGATTTGAACCCAGGTATGCATCAGCATATAATAACCTGGGGGTTGCTTTGGCTGCCAACGGTGATTTAAAAGAAGCGCATCGCTGTTTTTCAGCCGCACTGCGCCTCAAGCCGGACTTTGCAGGAGCCCACAATAGCTTGGCCAATACTCTGGCCAAAGAGGGAAAAGTTGAAAAGGCCATT
>JAWOGI010000271.1:0-3902 GCA_046496975.1 Desulfobacteraceae bacterium
GAACCAGAAGAGGAGATGCTTAATGGCTTACCAGCCCTATGTTCCACCGCTTTTAATGAAAAACGGCCACGTTCAGACCATCTATCCTGTCATGTGCCGGTCGGTCACCGGCATGACCTACCAGCGTGAACGCATCACCACACCCGACAATGATTTTCTTGACCTGGACTGGTCCAGGGTGGAGAGCCGCCGGCTTGCCGTTGTTTCCCACGGCCTCGAGGGAAGCAGCAGCCGCAACTATGTCAGGGGCATGGTCAAGGCGCTGAACAGGGGAGGATGGGACGCCCTTGCATGGAATTACCGCTCGTGCAGCGGGGAACCCAACCGGCGCCTCTGTTTCTACCACAACGGTGCCACCGGCGACCTTGCCAGGGTCATTGACCATGCAAAGCGGGCAAAGCCCTACCAAGAGATCGCCCTGGTGGGATTCAGTCTGGGGGGCAATTTAACCCTTGTCCACCTGGGGAGGGACCGGGTGGATCCCATGGTTAAAAAAAGCGTTGTCTTTTCCGTTCCCTGCGACCTTGCCGCCAGTGCCGGGATGCTGGCAAAACCGGTGAACAGAATTTACATGAAGCGGTTTCTTACGCTTCTCCACCAAAAAATCAAAGAGAAAACAAGGCTTTTTCCAGGCGAGATTGACGATGGGGGGTATGAAACAATAAAAACATTCAAGGAGTTTGACGACCGGTACACCGCCCCCATCCACGGGTTCAAAGACGCCGAGGATTACTGGGAAAAATGCTCCAGCGGCCAGTTTATCCCGGAGATCAGCATTCCCTGCATGATCATCAATGCCGCCAACGATCCCTTCCTGTCCGGGGAGTGCTTCCCGGTAAAACAGGCAGAGGCCAACCGGCATGTGACCTTGAAAACCCCTGAATCGGGGGGACACGTGGGGTTTGTTTCGTTTAACAACAACGGGACCTACTGGTCGGAGCAGCAGGCCATGGCCTTCTTGAACCATCCAGCCCGGGAAAATCGGCTTTTTGCTGATTGAAAAGCGCCGGACACCAGGAAACCATTCCCCAGGCTCCCGGGCCCTACCATATTTGATGGGAGGGCCGATGCTCCTCCAATCAGAAAGTTAAATAAAAATAAACAATTGCTCACAGGACTCTGGGGTCATAGGCCCAGTGCAGAACTGTCTGCTTCTGCCTGGGGCGGCAGGCAGCGTCCATGGGCATGCAATTCTTCCTGATGGCCGAGACATGGCGTTTGATGCCCTTCCATCGCCGAATCTGTCGAAGATCCTCCTCTGGTATCCGCCGGCCGGTGAAATAGCGGCAGTACCATTGAAACCACCCCCTGGGATCCTCCTTGAAGATCCATCCTTTTTCCTGCCACGCCTTGAGGGGCATAGAGGCGTCGACTTGAAAAAAATTCAGGGAAATATCTTTTTTACCCGAAGCCAATCTGGCATGTTCGAACCAGTGGAAAGGAAACTCCTCAAGACAGTCTGTCATGTATTTCCCCCCGAAAACACCCATCTCAAGCATCTCTTTCGGGGTGAGTTCCGGTTTGAAGTCATCATGGAACATGGAGCCCTCCGGCGCCACCCGGGTATAGGTGTAGCCCTTTTGCATGCGGTCGTTGACATGAACCCTGCCGGTCTCATCACTGCTCATGGTTAAAAATAGCTCCTCAACACGTTTTTCTATCTTTCCTTGTGCTTCTCCGGCCATTCCGGACAGCACCTTGAAAGCCGGTTTATTACAGCCGGGCGGCCAGCCGGGCGCCCTGTTCAATGGCCCTCTGGGCATCCAGTTCGCCTGCCTTGAAAGCTCCGCCGATGACATGGCAGGTTTCCTGGGCCCGGTCAGCGGGATCTGCCAGGTCTGTCACAGACTCCTGGCCGGCACACACCACAACGCTCTTTACCTCAAGAATCCTTGGTTTTTCCTCCACAAGGATATGCAGTCCCCGGCTGTCAAACCGTTCATAGGCAGCACCGCTGATCATGTGAACCCCCTGCCGTTTCAACACCCCACGGTGGATCCATCCGGTGGTCTTGCCAAGGTTTCTGCCCGGTTTTTCGGCCTTTCGCTGGAGAAGATAGACGGTGCGCGGGGAGGGCAGACGGCCTGCGGGCTTTCTGTCACCGGAAAGCCCCCCGGGATGGCGATACTGCCTGTCAATCCCCCACTCGTCGAGGAATCGATTTCTGTCCAGACTGCTGGAGGCACCGCCGTGGGAGAGCAGCTGGGCCACATCAAACCCAATGCCCCCGGCCCCGATAATGGCAACTGATTTTCCCACGGCACCACTGTTTTCGATGGCATGGGGATAGGTGACCACCCTGGGATCATTTATTCCTGGGAAATCGGGTTTCCGGGGGAGAACCCCGGTGGCGATGACGATTTCGTCAAAGTCCTCAAGATCGGCCCGGCTGACGGTTTTGTTCAGCACCACCCTTACCTGGAGCAGAGAGAGTTGGCGGGTGAAATAGCGCAGGGTTTCAGCAAACTCCTCTTTTCCCGGAATGAGAACAGCCAGATTCAAAAGCCCGCCGATGCGGTCCCGTTTATCAAACAGGGTCACCCGATGCCCCCGCTGGGCGGCGGAGACCGAGAAAGACAACCCCGCCGGCCCTGCCCCGACAACGGCAATGCGTTTGGGGGTATCGGTGTTGATGAAATTGAGTTCCGTTTCGTGGCATGCCCTGGGGTTCACAAGGCAGGAGGCTCTCCTGCCGAGGAAGATCTGGTCCAGGCAGGCCTGGTTGCAGCCGATGCAGGTGTTGATCTCGTCGGCTCGGTTTTCATGGGCTTTTTTGACAAAGGCGCCATCGGCCAGAAAGGGGCGGGCCATGGAGATAAGATCCGCCTCCCGGCCGGCAAGCACGGCTTCGGCCACCTCGGGGGTGTTGATGCGGTTGCCGGTGACCAGGGGCACATCCACGGATTTTTTCAGCCGGGAGGTGACCCAGGTGAAGGCCGCCCTGGGGACCATGCCGGCGATGGTGGGCACCCTGGCCTCGTGCCATCCGATACCGGTGTTGATGATGGTGGCCCCGGCCGACGCCACCCGGCTGCCCAGCTCGGCCACCTCTTCCCAGGAACTTCCCCCCTGGACAAGATCCAGCATGGACAGACGGTAGATGATGATGAAATTTCTGCCCAGGGCCCTTCGCACCTGCCTGACAATTTCAACGGGCAGGCGGATGCGGTTTTCAAAGGAACCGCCCCACTCATCCCTGCGCTGGTTGGTGGCCCGGGCAATGAACTGGTTGATGAAGTACCCCTCGGAGCCCATGATCTCTACCCCGTCATACCCCGCATCCCTGGCCAGTGAGGCGCACCGGACAAAATCGTCGATCTGCTGCCGTACTTCGTCGGTGCCAAGCTCCCTGGGGGTGAAGAAATTGATGGGCGCCTTGAGTGCCGAAGCAGAGACGATTTTGTCATGGAACCCATACCTGCCCGTATGGAGGATCTGCAGAACTATCTTCCCGCCATTGGCGTGGACAGCCCGGGGAACGGGTTTGTGCTGTTCCCTCTCCTCGGGTGACAAAAGGGTTGCCCCGTTTTCCATCACCGCCCCCTCCAGATTGGGAGAGAAACCGCCGGTGACCATGAGGGCAACACCTCCGGCGGCCCGCTCGGCAAAATAGGCGGCCATCTTGGTGAATCCGTCGGCTGCCTCTTCAAGTCCGGTATGCATGGAGCCCATGATCACACGGTTTTTCAGGGTGGTTGTGCCAAGATCCAGGGAAGTGAACAGATGGGGGTACCGGGGGTGTTTCATGGAAGCTCCTTGTCTTAAGGGTGAAAAAGAGGATTATCAATGGCAAGGTTCATCACGCTATCATAGCGGGTTCCCCGGGGATGTCAAGGCCAAAGCCATGGCGCCGGCAACTCTGAATATGAAATCAAACCGATCTAAGGTTGGGGCCGGGTCAT
>JAWOGI010000358.1:0-4494 GCA_046496975.1 Desulfobacteraceae bacterium
GAGGTCGGCGGTGGTGTCAATCAGGGATTGGTACCGAAGATCCCCGCACCGTAGAAGGGTCTGGGCTATGGCCAGGGTCAGATAGACATTGATTCCCGAATGGATCATATCCTGGAAAAAGGCACCGGAATGGAAACAGTTTTCCATCAAAAAGTCCATGGTGCCCATGATCCGGCTATCCCCCGGCCCTGTGATCTGGAGGGGATAGTCCGCCACCAGTGACCCCACGGCACCGGCGTCCATTCGCCGGTGGGGGGAGGCGGGGATGGCTCCGTTCTTCATCTTGCCGGGAATATCGGCAATACTTGCGAAAATCCGGTTTTCAAAATCCTCGGCACAGGCTGCCATCTTTCGCTTCTCTTTTGCCATATTCATGTGCCCGGCCAGCCGGACGGCGGCCTTCAGACCGGCCAGACCCCAGAAATTGTCCCAGTAGTAATAGTCGTTGGGTCCCAGGTGTTCGGCGCTGAAGCCGGGGGGGAGCAACCCTTCGAGCCTGTTTGCTCTCCCTCTGCCGCCCCGCTTTTTCTCGATCCAGCGGGCCCCCTTGAACAGGGATTTTACAAACTCCCCGTCATAGGAACATCCGGTGAGATACTGCAGCCGGTCGGCGATCCAGAGCACCTGGCCGTTGGAATCCCACTCCCCCTCCTGGGACTGGAAATAGCCGCTGGCTTTCTGGTAATCGGGAAAATTTTTGATCAGCCTCCGGGAGCGGTCCGCCATGCCGATGGCCAGCAGGGCATTGATCATGAAGCACGAATCCCTGAACCAGAACCGTTTGTAGGTGTAGGGACCGGGAAACGCCTCCTCTGAAGAGAGCAGAATAATCGTACGCACCGCTGCATCGTAAAGAAATCTGATTTTCTCATCGGGAATTTCAAGCCTTGCGCTCTGTGCCGTAAAGCTCTCCCAATTCCGGGGAGGGGTTTTCCCGGAGAACCGGTTCTTCTTTTCCAGGGGAGACGACGCCAGATCCATGTAAACCTCCAGGGTGGAGGCACCCCTGGGTCCCCCCACCGGGAACAAGGCCGCGGAAGTGGCCATGCCGATGGGGCACTGCACGGAATCCTCCTGTTCCTGCCGCTCTTCGGCCAGCAGCCTGGAAACATCCCCGTTTTTGTAATTGGAGAGAACAACCTTGTCCGCAGTCCGGTCCACATGGATTTTTTGATCATTGTTCACCAGAAAGGTCCCGCCGTTTTGGTCACAGGCAATACGGTCGATGAACTGGATGCCCTCGGGATTGTACGGCCGAAGGGAGAGGACAATGAAATCCCCCTCACCGGCCTCGGCCTCGGCGCTGATCTTCAGTCGGGGGCCGTTGCCGGCATGAACCACCCGGACCGAGGTCGTGATGGCCAGGCCGTCTTGTGACGTACGGGTATGCACGGCGAGCCCGGAGGAGTAGTCCAGCCGCTGTTCTGCCCATGTGCACCGGGAAGGCAGAAGGAGGGTACCGTCTGCCGAGAGAACCCAGAAGTCCAGGGACCAGCCGTCCAAAAAGGGGGTCACCAGGCCCCTGGGGTCCACGATGGGATAGAGGGCCGTATCGGGCAGTCCCACTGCGGTCCAGTTGCGGTGGGTGAGGTTCACGTGGCTGAAGGAAAACCCCCTCGGAATAAACGAGGCGTCATTGGGCTTGAACTGCTTGACCACCCAGTAGGGCCACACCCAGTCCAGGTTGTACTGGATGGCCCGGGTGTTGATCAATCCCCTGGCATGGAAGACCACACCGGCCCGGATCAGCTCGATGGGTTCCTGGACCTCGGAGGGATGGCCGAACTGGCGAAGACGGGCCAGCACCTTCACCGGATCGATAAACCCATAGGATTTGGCAGCCCGCTTCAGTATATAGTTCAGGGGTAACCATTTCTTCAACATAGACAATCACCTTTGTTTATTTTCATCCAACTCTTTTTGTAACGGTTCCAGAAGACGCCGGTACCGTTTTTGTCCCCACTTCATGAGACCATAGATAACCGCAAAAATCAAAACCGCCCCGAAAACCAAAGGCGAATTCCAGTTTCCCGGCGCCTCCCCCAGGATTACCAGGGGTGCCCCCGTGACACCCTGAACCAGCCATCCAAAGAGAAAATAGTACCGGAACCTGACCCCGCTCAAGGGCAGCAGGTAGTTCTTCATGGTGTAGGTCAGGCCCGGCACGGCCATGAACAGAAAGCTGAACTCCATATCCCGGTGTTGGGGAACCTGAAGCCTCTGAACCCGCTCTTCCCCGGCAATCTTCTTGATCCACTCCCCGAAGAAAGAACGGGCCACGGCAAAGGAGACAACAAGATGCAGCGGCATGATAAGAAACATGGAGAGAAGGCCGGCGACACTTCCCAGCCGCAGCCCCAGAAGGACCAGGAGGAGAGAGACGGGAACCCCTAAAAGGGGCAGAATAAAAAAAGCCAAAAGCAGCAACGCCGGATGGAGCTGGGGGTTTTTCACATACTGCAAAAGCTCTCCGGCACCGGGAAATCCGGCCAGCCCATAAACCAGAAGAAGGCAGGCCAGGAGGACGCAAACGATGAGGGAAATCTGTTTTTCCCGTTTTCCTCCGGTCACGAACTCCCCCCTTTTCCGTCCTTTCGAACCACCTGGGCCACGGCCCTGGCCTTTTCGGCAAAAAGAGACCACTCGGTCTGAATGGCCGTCAGAATAGCTTCCCAGGGCTCCAGAGGACCTGGTTTGATCCCCGCCGGCGCTTCGCCCACCGTTGCTCCATACAGACGGCCCAGGGATTTGGCACACTGCCGGCGGTCAAAAACCGCTCCGGTTTCAAGGGCACCGGCCCGCCACCGCTCCATCTCTTCTCCATCCTCCAGACTCTTCACCACAGCAGAGGCGAACCTCTTTTCATCTGCCTCTTCTTCAAGGAGCCTTCCGTTTTTGCCGTCAACCACCACTTCCCGGACGCCGGAAGCATCCAGGGCCGCCACCGGAACTCCGGCGGCCATGGCCTCTGCCAGCACCAGACCCTGGGTTTCGGATCTGGACGAAAAGACAAAAAGATCCATGGCCTTGTAGGCATCGGCCAGGGGCTTGCCGGTGAGCTTACCGGGCATGACCAGGCGGTCTTCAAGTCCCTCCCGCCGGAAGATCTCCATGATCTCCTGTTGGCTGGGCCCTTCCCCGGCCACGAGAAAGATCACCTGCCGGTTCTCCCTGACAACCCTGACAATGGCTTCGGCAAGAAAAACAAGATTCTTTTCCGGTGCCAGACGGCCCAGATGCCCCACCACAACCGCCTGTTCCGGGATATTGAACCGGCGCCGGAAAGAGGAGCCGTTGCCTGAGTGAAAAAAGCCGGTGTCCACTCCCGTGGGGATTACGCTGACCGGTGTTCGCACCCCCCGCTCCCGGATCAGATTCCGGATGCTTTGACTGGGGGCGACCACCCGGCTGCAGAGGTTGGCATACTCGGTGGACAAAACGCTTGCAAACCGCTTCATTGACACCGAATCCGGGGTCACGTAGTGGGTGTACTCTTCATACAGGGTGTGGTGGGTGAAGATCAGGGGCAGGTTGCGTTTGCGGGCCGCACGCAAAGCGGAGTCCCCCAGCAGATAGGGATGATGACTGTGGATGATATCCGGCTGAAATTCGTCTATCCCTTCGTCAATATAAAAGGGAATGGGAATCCGGAGGGAAAAGTCGCTTCCGTTAAACTTCTGAATCGCCGGCAATCTCAACACGCCACCATCTTCGGAGTCGTTGTCCTCGGGTCTTTCATCACTGTCCGGATAGGTGGGAGCCACCACCAGAACCTTGTGCCCCATCTCTTTGAGATCCTCGGCAAATATGGCCACGGATCTTGCCACTCCGCCCACATGGGGCAGGTATGTATTGGTAAACATGCAGATATTCATTGAATTAGGCTCCTTGTCATCCATGGGGGCCTGCTCTGAAACGCATACAGAACTGCCGCCTGTTTCCCGGCGATTATAGTGGACAAATAAGATAATAAAAAGACAAAAAAGTACACGCAAACGACAACCACCCAGCCAACCAACCAGACAACCAGCCAACCAGCCAGCCAGCCAGCCAGCCAGTTGCTTCCATTTTTTTCGGCTCAACTATCAATGGCAAGTATACATCATACCGGCCCTGAGGGGCAAGAGCCATTTTGCGGAAAAAACCGCTCCCGCTGACAGAATTAAAGGGCGGCCGTTATAGGCACAACGACCCTCAAAGCAGGCAGTTTTTTTGCATTTGCATAATTTCATAATTTTAATTATATGTTCCTTGATGCAGGCAAACAGGAAGCACCTTTGCGGTTTTTCCCCGGCATCAAAAAACTTCTTGCAGAAATCACTTAAAAACAGGTAAACTGCTATATTACTTTTAAAAAAAGAAAGTAATATAGCTCCTTATTTTTAACCCCATACTTTGGAGAATAAGCAGTATTATCATTGTCGTATTAAAACATACTTAATATTTCAATACATAACTGTGAAATAAACTTCACAAGTTAACACCTTTTTTACC
>JAWOGI010000005.1:0-5753 GCA_046496975.1 Desulfobacteraceae bacterium
GTTTGCTGAACTTTCTCACCCCGGCCATGGCACCTTATTTTAGGGCTTGATCATAACATCGGCCACCCTGGAGTGGGGTCAGGCTTTCGTTATTAACATTATCGTGTACTTTGTGGTTTAATTGTGCTTTTTTTGCCCGATAACGTCAATAACAAAAGCCTGACCCCGTTGGCCTAACATGGCCCGCCAAATGTGACCAGCGGCCCAAGTTATAACCAATCCCTCACTTTAGATAGCCTTGAATCAGGATATCACTATCAAACATCCGGGTCTCCACTTGGTGGAGCTGATATGCGTCTTTCATGAATTTTGCCCCCCTGCCGCTGCACACCGGGACCCCGTCGTCTCCGCCTAAAAATTTCGGGGCGAGAAAACAGAGCATTTTGTTGACAAGTCCTGCGGAGAGGAAAGAATTGATCACCCTGCCTCCCCCTTCAACCAGAACCGAAACGATTTCCATGGCTCCGAGCTGTTCCATAAGGTTTTCCAGATCCAGCAGGCCGTTTTTTGTGGGAACACTTAAAACCACGGCGCCTCTTTTTTCGATCCTGGCTTTCTTGTCGGAAGAGACGTCACAGGAGGCGGCAACGATTGTTCGAGCCGTGGATGTCTGGGTCAGGACCCTTGCGTTCTCGTCGATGGAGAGGTTGGTGTCGAGAATCACCCGGACGGGATCAACAGTGTCGACATTGCTGATTCGGGCGGTAAGAGAAGGATTGTCGCTCTTTACGGTTCCAGAACCCACAAGGATGGCGTCCATTTCGTGGCGGAGCCGGTGGACATGGGCCCGGGATTTTTCATTGGTGACCCACCTGGAATCCCCCGAAGATGCAGCGATCCTGCCGTCCAGGGTTGAGGCGCATTTAACCGTGACAAAGGGTTTTTTCTCGTTCTTCACATACCAGGCAAACCCTTCAATGGCCTTTTCGCACTGATCTTTCAACACCCCGGTGGTCACCGCTATGCCGCAACGTTTCAGGCGGTCAATACCACCGCCCCGGACAAAGGGGTTGGGATCCTCTGCCCCCACCACCACCCGTTTTATCCCGGCCTCCAGGATCTTCTCCGTACAGGCAGGGGTCTTGCCGGCATGGTTGCACGGCTCAAGGGTGACGTAGATATCACTGCCGGCGGCAGCCTCTCCGGCGTGGTTGATGGCTTCGACCTCTGCATGGGCAAGGCCGGCTTTTCGGTGCCACCCCTCTCCCACAACACCATTGTCTTTGACAACAACGGCTCCCACGCAGGGATTGGGCGAGGTGTATCCCCTGCCCTTCAGGGCAAGCGCAAGGGCCCGCTTCATGTAAACGTCATCATTCATTCTGTCTGTCCGGCTGGTCTTTTTTATTTTCCACGGTTTTGTCACACCCCCCTTGATTGTCCTGTGCCCCCTGGCCCCGGGGATCGGCCTGGTTTTTTTTTCTTTCAGGACCGAGGCTCTTCAGCTCGTCGATAAAGTCGTCCACATCCTTGAACTCCCGGTAAACCGAGGCGAACCTCACATAGGCCACATCATCGAGACCGTGGAGCTGAGCCATCACCTTCTCCCCCACCACCTTGGAGAACACCTCCTTGGCGCTGCCCTGCCGGAAATCACGCTCAATGAGATCCACCACGTTCTCCATGGTTTCAACGCTCACTGCCCGTTTTTCACAGGCCTTTTTAATGCCGGAGAGCACCTTTGCCCGGTCAAACTCCTCCCTGCGGCCGTCTTTTTTGACAATCACCACGGGCACCTGCTCGACCTTTTCATAGGTGGTAAACCGGCGGGAACAGGCCTGACACTCCCTGCGCCGGCGGATGGAAAACTCACCCGGGGTCAGCCGGGAATCAATCACCCTGGAATTCAAATCTCCACAATAGGGACACTTCATCTCAAATCCTTGTAGTCAGCTCCTTGAACATGACACCGGCCTGGTAAAACATCTCTTCGGCCATGGGGTCATTGTACCCGTCCTGGAAATAGACCTTTTCGATGCCGGCGTTGACAATCATTTTGGCACAGATGGAACAGGGCTGGTTGGTGCAGTAGAGCACCGCTCCCCTGATGGAGACGCCGTGGCAGGCCGCCTGAATGATGGCGTTCTGCTCGGCATGGACCCCCCGGCACAGCTCGTGTTTTTCCCCGGAGGGTACAAGAAGCTGTTCTCTCAAACAGCCGGTTTCACTGCAGTGGGGAAGCCCCGATGGCGCTCCGTTGTAGCCGCTGCAGAGGAGCCGCCGATCTTTGACAAGAACGGCCCCCACCTTCCGCCGCAGGCAGGTGGCCCGGCTGGCGGCAAGTTTTGCCATCTCCATAAAATAGTCATCCCAGGATGGTCTTTCAAGGGAAGGGGCAGTCATATTCCTTTCACGCCTTCCTGTAAAGGGGAAACTGCCGGCAGAGTCGCTTTGTCTCTGCCAGTGCTGCCTGGATACCGGCGTCATCGGCCAGCACATCACAGATCAGACCTGCAATTTTTCGCATCTCGTTGGGACCCATTCCCCGGGAGGTGAGAAACGGAGTGCCGAT
Organism: Desulfobacteraceae bacterium; assembly: GCA_046496975.1. Classification (GTDB taxonomy): domain Bacteria; phylum Desulfobacterota; class Desulfobacteria; order Desulfobacterales; family Desulfobacteraceae; genus DATFJZ01. The sequence goes on from JAWOGI010000005.1 coordinate 2,513, forward strand.
GCGGACGCCGCTGGTGACAAAGGGGCCGTTGGGATCGTTGGGAATGGTGTTCTTGTTCAGGGTGATGCCTGCTTTGCCGAGCTTCTCCTCGGCCTCCTTTCCGGAAACCTTCATGCCGGTCAGGTCGGCCAGCATCATGTGGTTGTCCGTGCCCCTTGACACAAGGTCAACCCCCCTTTCCATGAGGGCTTGGGCCAGGACAGCGGCATTTTTCACGACCGCGCGCTGGTAATCGGCAAAAGCTGCCTGCCCGGCCTCGTGGAAGGCCACGGCCTTGGCAGCGATGACGTGCATCAAAGGCCCCCCCTGGATGCCGGGGAAAATCTGACTTGCCAGTTTTTTTCCATACTCTCTTGAGGCAAGAATGATTCCGCCCCTGGGTCCCCTCAGGGTCTTGTGGGTGGTTGAGGTGACCACATCGGCAAAGGGAAGGGGCGAGGGGTGAACTCCGGCTGCAACAAGCCCTGCGATGTGGGCCATGTCCACCATGAACAAAGCGTTGTTGGCCCTGGCAATGTCCGAGAACCCCTTGAAATCGATGATCCGGGGATAGGCGCTGGCCCCTGCAACGATGAGTTTGGGTTTGTGTTTTTCGGCAAGGGCGGCCACCTGGTCGAGATCGATCATGCCGGTTTCCGGGGAAACTCCGTAATGAACAAAATTGTAAAATTTCCCTGAAAAGCTCACGTGACTGCCGTGGGTCAGGTGCCCCCCGTGGGAAAGATCCATGGCAAGGACCGTGTCACCGGGCTGGAGCAGGGCAAAGTAGACCGCCATGTTGGCCTGGGAGCCGGAATGGGGCTGGACATTGGCATATTCAGCGTTGAAAAGGGTTTTTGCACGTTCAACGGCAAGGGATTCCGCCTTGTCAACATTGACACACCCGCCGTAGTAACGCTTTCCTGGATAGCCTTCTGCATATTTGTTTGTCAGAACAGAACTCTGGACCGCCATAACCGCAGGGCTGGCCGTATTCTCCGAAGCGATAAGGTCCAGTCCCTCCTCCTGGCGCTCTTCTTCTGTCTTTATGATTGCGGCAATCTCGGCATCACTGGTCTCAACACACGTATAATCCAACACACTCTCCTTAGTTAAATTCTCGGTCTGTCCTGTCGTGCCCGATTTCTCCGGCACCAGCAGAACCCCTATCCATTACTCAACGGTCGAACCGTCCCCACCCTGACCGACCCTGCCCGGCAAACTCCTGAAAAAGGCTATTGCCCCTCACCCGCACTTCTTCACTGATCGATACTCCTGATGCGGTCCAGGTGTCGTCCCCCCTCAAAGGGGGTTTCAAGCCATGTTCTCACCAACTCGACGGCAAGGACATCCCCAATGAGACGTCCACCGAGGACGAGGACATTGGCGTCGTTGTGGCGCCGGCTCATCTGTGCCGAAAAGAGATCGCTGCACAGGGCAGCCCTTACATTTTTAAACCGGTTGGCGGTCATGGACATGCCAAGACCGGTGCCGCACAGAAGAATCCCCCTGGGAAACTCTCCCCGGGAGACGGCTTTTGCCACCATTTTTCCGTAATCGGCATAATTGACCGAACCTTCATCAAAGGCGCCGACATCTTTTACCTCAATGCCAAGCTCTGTTACAAACTTCTTGAGCTTCTCCTTCAGAAAAAAAGCGGCATGGTCGCTGCCGATAACAACGGGCTGATCTTTATCCATAGGAATCCTTCTGCCGGGGTTATGACCGGGACTTGATGTACTCGATGGCATCATTAACCGTTACCAGCGTTTCCGCATCATCGTCGTCAATATCAATATCAAAAACCTCTTCCATGGACATCACAAGCTCCACAAGGGCCAGGGAATCCGCCCCGAGATCATCGACAAGGGAGGCTTCGGGCTGAACATCCTCGATATCCACATCGGCAAGCTTTTCTGCTATTATCTTCTTAACCTTTATCTCAACAGTCATGGGTGAGCAACATCTCCTTGTCTGACTATCCGGAAATCCTCACCCTCTTCGGCCGCCCCCCCGGGCAGCAGAACAGCCTGAAAACAGTGAGGTTTCACAACGTTAGTCCTCCTGGGCATCCATTACATTCCGGCTGCGGTAGGCACCGCAATCGGGACAGGCCCTGTGGGGAAGTTTGGACTCCTGACACTCTGGACAGACGGTGATGGTGGGGGCGGAAACCGTCTGATGTGTACGCCGTTTTCTGCCCCTGCTCTTGGATATTTTCTGCTTTGGTACAGCCATTTTTACCTCTCTTAACTATCTAATTTATTTAAACATATACGAATAAAATATTTTACATATAAACACATCTATTTAATTTATTTGGCGTTGTTTGTCAAGACATTTTTTCCGGGGTTTGACCCCGACACCCATCAAGCCGTTCTCCTGTCTGGTTTTACTATTTTCCCATTTCATTCCGGCAACTTACCGGAGTAGAACCCCAAAGAACGCTTGATTTCCCCGGTGTTTCACTGTATAGTTCACAGTTTCCGAAGAGGGCTTGGTCATAACATCGACCACTCGTCACATTTGGCGGGCCAAAGGGGTCAGGCTTTTGTTATTGACGTTATCGGGCGGAAAAGCACAGTCAAACCATAAAGCACACGATAATGTTAATAACGAAAGCCTGACCCCACCCCAGGGTGGCCGATGTTATGACCAAGCCCTCCGAAGAGAATCGCCCAAAAGGCCTATTGGATTTTAAAAAAGCAGGGGGCGGCTGCTGCTGTTCCCCATTATTTATTAGGAGAAGACATGGACACCACGGTCACACGATTTCCACCCAGCCCCACGGGGTACCTTCACATTGGCGGGGCCCGAACAGCCCTCTTCAACTGGCTTTACGCCAGACAGAACAGGGGAAAATTTGTTCTGAGAATCGAGGACACCGACGAGGCAAGATCCACCAAAGCCTCTGTTGATGCCATATTTGAATCCCTTGAGTGGCTTGGCATCGACTGGGACGAGGGCCCGTTCTTCCAGACAGAGCGGTACGGCATTTACAAGGAGTACATCGAAAAACTTGTCACATCCGGCCAGGCCTACTACTGCACCTGCACCGCCGAAGAGGTCGATGCCATGCGGGAAGAGGCAAAGGCCCTGGGCAACAAACCCATGTACAACAACAAATGCCGCAAGTTGAACCTGGAAAGCGGGGAAAACAGGGTGGTCCGGCTCAATCCATGAGGGGGTCGACACCCACACGCTCTATCCCGATCCCGATCGCCGTCTGAGGCTCACGCCTGGCCTGCAGCTGTCCCATGGT
>JAWOGI010000236.1:0-8020 GCA_046496975.1 Desulfobacteraceae bacterium
AATCCGTTAAGGGGTCAGGCTTCTGTTCCTGGGCGTTTAACACGTGCCTTGGCCTAAAGCACCATTTCAGCAAAAACGCAGATAACCGAATCCTGACTCCTCCTTCGCATTTATTGGTTTGCCACCTCTTCAAGAATCAGCTCTCTTACGCCTTCTGCAGCCCCGAGATGCCTTGTTGCCGTTATTTGTATCCGGGGGTGTCTTGTCTCCATTTCAGAGAGGATCTCCGGAATATCCTTAGTGACATGGCTGCCGGAGCCTAGAAAATAGGGGAATACCACGATTTTTTCAACCCCTTTTTCTGCCATGCCGGTGATGGTCTCTTCCAGGCCCGGGCCGGTGAATTGTAAAAAAGCGCATTCAACCAGGTTAAAGTGTTCCCCGGAAATGGCTGAAAATTTTCTGGTGAGCTGTAATATCTCCTCGTTGGATTCTGATTTTCTGCTGCCGTGGGCGGCAATAATTAATCCTTTCAAATTTTTTCTCCTATGAATGGTGTAGTTGATCTTTGAATGTCAAGGGGGCAGTAAACTTCAGTAGATCCGGCCTGATGCCCCGGGAAAAGACCGATGATAAAGAACGTGTCCCCTCCACGAGTCCCCTCCGTTTGTAATATGAACAATCGGGTTCTGTCAAGCAAACCCTGGTGGGGTCTTGATCATAACATTGGCCGGAATTGCCGGACAGGGGACTTTTCTGCAGCACATAGGATGCGATGATTATTGCTGTTTGCTGTTTATTACATTGACTCCGGGTTTTTGGTAATGGTAGATTGAACTCCTTAGCAGGAACAGGTTTTTGACAATATTGCCAACTCTAAAACGGACAGGAATATGACTGAACCCAACCAGCAACAGGTTGCCATCCTGGTGGTGGATGATGAGTCGTCCATCAGGAACGTGGTCGAGAAGACCGTACAGAGAAACAACTATGCCTGCTTTACCGCTTCCAACGGTGAAGAGGCCCTGGAGATCCTTGCCAGAGAAGCTGTGGATGTGGTGATCACCGACATTGCCATGCCCAGGATGGACGGTATCCAGCTCACCGAAACGATCCGGAAGCATTATGATCAGGATGTTATAATGATGACCGGTTACATCAAGGACGTTACCTATGAGAATGCCATTGCAAAGGGGGCAAGTGATTTTATCCAGAAACCCTTTGATCTGAGAGAGTTTTCCATCCGCCTGAACAGGGTTGTCCGGGAACGGCTCATGCGCAGGGAGCTCAAACAGTCTCTGGATCAGTCCCAGAAGATTCTGGAAGGCATGATACACTCCCTCTCCCTCACCGTTGAGGCAAGGGACCCCTACACATCCGGGCACCAGAAACGGGTGGCTGATCTTGCCTTTGCCATGGCCAGGCACATGGCTATTCCCCAAGAGCAGGCAGGTAATATCTACATGGCAGGCGTTGTCCACGATCTGGGAAAGATTTCCATACCGGCGGAGCTGCTGTCAAAACCCAGCCGGCTGTCAGAAAACGAGTTTAATCTGATCAAGTCCCATCCCCAGGTGGGGTATGACATCCTCAAGGATGTCAGTTTTCCCTTTCCCCTTGCCAAAATCGTGTATCAGCACCACGAGCGCAGGGATGGTTCGGGGTATCCCAACGGGCTTTCGGGCAGTGAGATTCTCTGTGAAGCACGAATTCTGGCCGTGGCCGATGTTGTTGAAGCGATCTCTTCCCACAGACCCTATCGCCCGGCCCTGGGCATCGATGTGGCTCTGGAGGAGATTTCAAAGAACCGGGGCAAGCTCTATGATGCCGATGCTGCCGAGGCCTGTCTGGAGCTGATCAGGAAAGAAAAGTTCGAATTCAACGTCTCCACCTGAAAGCGTCTGCCAGGGGTCTCCCCGTGCGTTTCTATCTGTTGACAGCACCGGGTTTTTGACGTATGACTCCACAAGACAGCAAATTTCATTTTGACTTTCCACACACGAAATGGGGGCAGGGCCGGGCGTGCACTTTTGATAAAACCGACACGAAAACAAGGCTGGTTCTGATGGATAATGAAAGCTGCTGTGGACAACAATGATCCATTGAAAAAACTCTCAAATAAGTCTGTTCCCAGTCGATAATGCACAAAAACAAAAACGGAGGTAAAAAATGACCCAAATTCTGTTAAAGGGCAATCCCATTGAAACCATTGGCACCCTTCCCCCTGTTGATACCCAGGCTCCCGGCTTCTCCCTGGTAAAAACAGATCTGTCAGATCTTACCCTGGAATCCCTCAAGGGCAAAACCGTTGTTCTCAACATTTTTCCAAGCCTTGACACACCGGTGTGTGCCGCATCGGTGAGGCGGTTTAACCAGGAGGCCTCCCGGAAAAGCAATACCGTTGTGGTGTGCATCTCTGCTGATCTTCCCTTTGCCCACAAACGGTTCTGCGAGACGGAAGGGCTTGAGGATGTGGTCTCCGCTTCTGTCTTCCGCTCGCCTGATTTTGGCAAAGAGTACGGTGTGACCATTTCAACGGGTCCCCTGGCCGGACTCTTGTCCCGGGCCGTGGTGATCATCGATCCTGTTTCCAGGGTGGTGTACACCGAACAGGTGTCTGAAATTGCCCAGGAGCCTGATTACACGGCCGCTCTCGAGGCCCTGGAATCCATTTGACAGCTGAAGAGGTATGGAGCTTACAATGAAGGTCGCCATGGGTGTTCTGTTCCTGCTCGTTCTGCTCTGTTCTCTTGCCGGGGCAGGGGAGGTCAATCTGTTCCGGGAGGAGTTTAACGACCTGGAAAACTGGCGGGAACTGACATTCAAAAAGATAGAGCGGGCATCAACCTATGCCGCAGAAAAGGGAATCCTCATCGCTGAGAGCGATGCCTCGGCTTCCGGGCTGATCTATGGTAAAAGCTTTGATGTCTACGCCCATCCCATGGCTGCATGGCGCTGGAAAGTAAACAATGTCTACATGACAGGAAATGCCGAAAAAAAAAGCGGCGATGACTATCCCCTCCGGGTCTACATCGTTTTTCAATACAATCCCGAAACCGCCGGTTTTGCAAAAAGCATCAAGTACAAGGCTGTCAGGCTGTTGTACGGAAAGTATCCCCCGGACAGCAGCCTCAATTATGTCTGGGCCAACAGAAAGCAAAAAAAGAGGATCATGACCAGTCCTTACACGGACCAGTCCAGGATGGTCTTGCTCCAGGCAGGAGAAGAAAAGATCGGCAGATGGGTCGAAGAAGAGGTAAACATCCTTGAAGATTACAGAGCGGCCTTTGGGAAAAACCCTCCGGCAAGGGCCAGTGTTGCCATCATGAACGATTCGGACAACACCGGCGAGGGCTCACGCTCGTATCTGGATTTTATCCGGATTTACAGAAAAGCGCCTTAGCTGTTGGACCTTAAGGCCCCTGTCTATTGGTGTAAGTGCTTCCCGGGAAAGCTTGTACCCATACATTTTTAAACGGCATGGAACCTGACGAAAAATCAGGTTCCAATAAAACAGCTTCGTTGTGACCGGGTCTATGGCCATGGACCGGTCATGCCGGTTCTATGCCAATTTCTCCGGGAGCCGAAGGTGTTTTGCCAATGGCAAGGCCAGGTGGCTCGGTTTACACGCCCCCTTCAAGGGAGCACTGGTTAAAATCAATTTCTTCTCCGCATTTGTCGCATTTATGGGGCTTGTCAAATTCATCGGAGAAGATCTCTTTGGGTGCACTGCAATTGGGACACTTGCAGGTAAACGATTTTAAATCCTTGAACTGTTCAAACCCCGGGCAGTGTTGTGGTGTTGTCATGGCTTGTCTCCTTTCTAATTGTTATGATTTTCATCAGCAACGAAAAGGGGGAATCCCCTGGGAAAAAATGTGTCTGATCTTTTTCCACGATAAAATGGGATCGGGGTTTTGTCAAGGAATCTTCAAAAAAGTGGCCGATGTTAGGACCAAGCCCGACGATAACGGCCGTGGATAAAAGCGCTGTAGCAGAGAGCTGAGTTTTTCATTGGGGAGAGGGAGGAAAACGAAGTGAATATCACCGGGATTGAACACAATGCCATACTGAACAACATCCCCATGTTTATGATCATCGTGGATCAAAATCTGCGGGTAAAAAAAGTCAGCAGGAAAGTCTCTCAACGGACAGGCCAGAGTGCTGAGAAATGCAATGGACTCCGAGGCGGCGAAGCCCTTCGGTGTGTTCACCATCTCGATGCTCCCGGCGGTTGCGGATGTGGCCCTTCCTGCCTTGACTGCAAAGTTCGGCAGACCGTGCTGGACACCCTTGAAACCGGCAATTCCCATGTTAAGGTCCAGGCGGAGCTGTCTTTTTTTGATGACGATGAACCGGCAAGGCATCTTTTGGTATCCACATCACTGCTTGAAACCTCCGGTCGAAACGTGCTTATCTTTATTGAAGACATCACGAAACGCAAGCGGGCTGAAATCGTGTTGAGGGAACAAAAAAAGTCCCTCACCGCACTGCTCGAAACCATATCCACGCCAATTTTTTACAAGGACAAAACGGGAAAATACACGGGATGCAACAGGGTCTTTGAACAGTTCATCGGCAGGCCCAGGTCGCAAATCATCGGAAAAACCGTATATGAAATTGGGGCCGGTAAAATTGCCGATGAGTACTATGAAAAGGACATGGAGCTTTTGCGAAACCCCGGCAGGCAGCGTTATGAGTCAAAAGTACGGCGAAATGACGGCAGGTTGCGAGATGTTATCTTTGACAAGGCAGCCCTTCAAGATGCTGCCGGAAATGTGACCGGTATTGTAGGGGCTGTCTCGGATATTACCCGCCAGAAAAAGGCAGAACGTCTTGTCCGGGATCTTTCCCAGATGCTGATGCAGGCCCAGGAGGGGGAACGCCGAATGATCTCCTGTGAGCTCCACGACAGCATTGCCCAGAACCTTTCCACACTGAAATTATACTGCAGCAGATTGGGCAAAGAGGCTTTTTTGCCGGATTTCCCCGGCAAGAAGGGGGTAGCCGATATGTCGGCACTTCTTGATCAGACCATTGCTTCGGTGAGAAACCTGGCGTATAATCTGAGGCCCTTCAGTCTCGATGATCTCGGTGTTGTTGCGGCCCTTGACGCTTTTTGCGAAGAGTTTTCCGAAAAAAACGGTCTCGCGGTCAATTTTCAGGCTGCCGGCGTCCAGGAGTCGGTGTTGAGTTCCGAGATGCAGATCAATTTATACCGCCTGGTGTTGGAAGGAGTGAACAATATCCAGAAACATGCCGCTGCTTCCAGGGCCGCCATCCGGCTTGTGGGCGCCGCCAGGGAGATTGTCCTCCGGATCGAAGACAACGGCAGGGGGTTTGATGTAAAAGAGCGGGAACGCTCAATGGTCATCGAGAAACGGATGGGACTTCGCAGCATGAGAGAGAGGGTAAACCTGCTGCAGGGAAAGATGCTGATCCATTCCCGGCTAAACAGGGGAACCCAGATCGTGATCAAGCTGCCTTTGAGGAGAGATACCAATGGACCGGAAAAAAAGTATTTTAATCGTTGACGATCATCCCCTTTTCAGGGAAGGCATTAAAATTATCATACAGGGGGATGGCCGGTATGATGTGGTCGGCGAGGCCGGAACCGCCGGTCAGGGGCTGAAGCTGGCAAGAAAGCGTAAGCCGGACCTTGTTGTGGTGGATGTCTCCCTTCCCGATACAAGCGGCTTTGATCTTATCCGGGAGATGGTGGAATCGTTTTCCGACCTCGCCATCCTGGTTCTGAGCATGCATTCCAAGGTAGACTATATCGTAAAAGCGTTTCAGGAAGGCGCCACTGGCTATATCACCAAGGATTCCGCCGCAGAGATGCTCATCACAGGCATCGAGCAGACATTGAAAGGCGAATATTTCATGGATCCATGCGTCTCCCAGCAGGTGGTGAAAAAAATGGCTGAACTGCCCGGTAAGCAGTCGATCCATGCTGTTAAAAACGATGACGCATTAACCGCCAGGGAACAGGAGATTATGGTCCTTGTAACCCGCGGGTTTTCATCCAGAAAAATCGCTGACCAACTGTTTATCAGCCCCAAAACCGTTCAGAATCACCGTTCCAGGATCATGAAAAAACTCAATGCCGGCAATGTCATCGACCTGGCCAGACAGGCTGCCAAGCTCGGCCTTGTTGATCTGGACCAGTGGAAGGAATGACGCAAAGCCTTTTTTCCGCCTTTCCGGGAATATTTCCCGGTATTTTTTGGGAAAAATTCCCGGTTGTGACATATTCCCCCTAAAAAAGAGCTCAACTCCCTATTTACAACTGCGCTGGGCAGCTGTTACCATCCACACTCAGATCAGATCATACCTTAGCTTAGTGACGTTGATGTCTCTGGCTTGGCCATAACATCGGCCACCTTGGGGTGGGGTCACCAAATTTGACAAGTGGCCGATGTTATGACCAAGCACGATGTCTCTTGAGATGGGTTGTGCAACACCAATCAATCAACATTCATAAAGAAGTGGTCAAATTGTTAAAGTTGGTTCGTCTCTCCGGCAGGGCGGGAAAGGCGGGACAGATATCTCTCATGTTGCCAAAACCAGGCAGGAGAGGATGAATCGTTCGTCAGAATGCCGAATATTTTGGGCGAGCCGCAGCTCTCTTTTGAAATCAGGGAGGTTTAAACGATGAATCACTATGTAAAGGTAAAAACCAAAGATCGCCAATTTCTGGTGTTCAAAGTGATTGGTGCCGATTCCCAGGAACATGCCGAGAGGATCATCCGCAACAGCATGGGAGAAGCATTTCTGCAGAAAGAGACAACGGAAGGGTTTTTTTCCGTTTATCGGCTCTCTCGTGATTTCGGAACGGCTGACAGGCCATAATCCAGAACTATGGGCAACCAATGGTGCTCCACCGGGACTCTGATCCCGAGTTTCATCGAAAAACAACGCACAACAACAGACCAAAAAGGGGTGGCATGGAACAAGGAAACAGGGATACTTCAGGAATTGAAGCAATGATGAACGCCTGGACACAGCCCATGAATGATATCATGGGAACCGTTTCTCAGATATGGTCAACGTATAACCCCGCCGATCAATCCGGGCAGGAGAATCATCATCCCGGCGGCGAAACGGCGGCGGCCATGACGGCGGCCTTGAAAAACTGGCAAACCATGGTTTCGGCAATGACATCACCGGACGCCATGGCGTCCCTTTCCGCAAAAACCGATACAATGCCGGAAATGGCTACCAAAGTGACCCAGGCGGTGATGGGCAGCTTTTCCAAGTTTCAGAAACAGATGAGCCAGGGCGCAGACCCTATAGGGGAAGCAATCAAAGGGAGCCATTTTGAGGGTTTAGATGGCAACGGTTTTCGTCTCTGGAGCGGAATCTATGAGAAGGAATTTCAGAAGTTTTTTCAGATTCCCCAGCTTGGATTGACAAGAGAGTACCAGGAGAGGATCAACACCCTGATGGACAGATTCCATCTGTTTCAGGCAGACCAGGCCGAGTTTCTAAGACTGCTCTCTTTGCCGTTTCAAGATTCGATGAAGGCGATGCAGGAAAAAATCACTTCGCTGGCGGAAAAAGGAAAGCTGCCCGGGGATTCCAATGCCTACTACCAGATGTGGGTCAAAGATCTTGAAGGGCAGTTCATGACTTTGTTCCAGACTTCCGAGTATATTGACACTCTGACAAAAACCATCGGCTCCTTGACGAAATTCTCCGCGGCAAAGAATGCCGTGGTGGAAGATATGCTCAAGGGGCTGCCCATTGCCCGGCAGTCGGAGATGGACGACCTTGCCAGGGAAGTGTATGAACTGAAAAGAGCTGTCCGCAGGCTGAAAAAAGAGAAACAACAGTGTTAAACCGTTTTTTAATAACCACCATGAGCAGTGAACTCAAAACAAAGATAAAAAGTCGAATTAGAGGCAGCCGGTTCGGGGTTTTGCCCGTAGCGGTTTTGAGCGGTAGCTGTGAGCATGGATGCTCAAAACAGCTGCCGCTCACCTCGGAGCAGCCCATGGACGGGCTGCGAGAATGAGCGTAGGGCAATACCCCGAATCGGCTGCCGGCGCACCACGACTTTCATATAAACACCCATGAT
>JAWOGI010000026.1:0-4745 GCA_046496975.1 Desulfobacteraceae bacterium
GCGACATTGCCAAGGCCAAACAGCGGAAAACCACTTTGGAGGATTGAAACATGAAAAAACGAATTGTAGATCTGCCGGATTTTGATATGGCCGAGCAGCTTAAAAGCGAAGAAGACATTGCTGCTTACATCACCATGGTGATTGAAGACGGTGATGCCGCCGAGCTGGCGCACGCTCTGGGAGTAGCTGCCAAGGCTCGTGGTATGAGCGAAGTTGCCAAATCTACAGGAATAACCCGTGAAGCCTTGTATAAAGCGCTGAAACCGAATGCCAAACCTCGATTTGACACAATTAATAAGGTGTGTGCAGCCCTTGGCGTTCGTTTGGTAGCTCAGCCTGCCAACACTCATTGAGCTACGATCCATTTTAACAAAGGAAAAGCGCAGATGGCAGCAGACATTTACCGCAGAGTACAGCACCAGCTGGACCAGTACTCCATGGGATTTCCTGAAACCGCATCCGGCATCGAGATCCGGATTCTCCAGTACCTGTTCACAGAGCAGGAGGCACAGATATTTACACAGCTTTCCCCCATGCTGGAAACGGCCCGGACTGTCAGCGCCCGCACGGGGCAGCCCGAAGAAGCCGTGGCCGAACAGCTGGAGGGCATGGCAGACAAGAAACTGCTTTTCCGCCTGAAAAAGGGGGATCAGGCCCGGTACGGGGCCATTCCCTTTGTCCATGGGCTGTTCGAGTTCCAGGTCAAAAACCTCAAACCGGAATTTGCCGCCATGGCCAGGCAGTATTTTGACGAGGCGTTTGACCATGCCATGCAGAAAGGAGCGGAATATTTCCTGCGGACCATCCCGGTCCACAAATCCATTGCCGTGACCCATCATGTGGCAAGCCATGAGGATGCCCTGGCCATTCTCAGGGACAAACCCGCCATTGTGAACAGGAACAATAACAGACTGGCCCTATCCCGGAATGCGGATTTGACAATTCATACATTTTGGAAATCGACCCCATATTATTGTTGACGGCATTTGCAGGCGGTTATCTTGTATCCCTCTGGCAGTGCCGTCATCACCTGCTGATCGACAATCCGATAAAACCAGTAAAGTCTCGCCATACAAGTGATCGGTTCTTAAATACCCCATTTCCCCCTCAAAATGACCCTTCTAAGCCATTTTTCCAGGGGTAAAAGGACTCTTTATCACTGTCATTCAAGCCGATACGCCGGTCCGACCCCTTGATACCACTTGATACTCATTCCACAATTTACTGCTTTTTCAGGGCCTTGTCAGCCTGTTCGTGGGTTTCGTAAATATGGGGAGCCACATTTCTCTTTTTCAGGGCGTCTCCGATTTTCATCCGGTAAAAAGCACTGGTGGTATAGCGTGTGACACTGGAATAAAACCGGTCCACAAGGGATTTGACCATGTCCGTGTAGTCGTCGATGAGCTCGGGATAGATGTAAAAATTGTCGTAATTAACGATGGTGTAGACTTTATGGCCAAGGGGGGACAGGATCTCTTCCACGGCGGCCTCCACCTCCTTTATCTGTTTGCTGCTTGTTATGGCGTAGCCCTCAAAATTGACAAAAAAGAGGTTTTCCTTTTCATTGTACGTCAGTCGCTGGTCAAGGGCCAAAGCAAGAATCTCTTCCTTGAGTCCCATGGGTGCACCATTAAATATCCGCTGGTCCATGATCTTCGGTGTTCTGGGGATAACCGGTTGAAACTCCATCTGGGAGAGAATCTCCTTTTCAAGGTCAATGCCCGGTGCTATTTCCCTCAGCTCCATGCCCTCTGACGTCAGGGCAAAGACACACCGCTCCGTGATAAAGAGAACCGGCTGCCCCTTGGAAACGGCATATTTCCCGCTGAAGGTCACATGCTCCACCTGGCGGAGGAATTTTTTCACCTTTCCCTCCCTGACAATGGAGAGTTTTCCCTGGTCTAATGCTATTTCAAGTCCTCCGGCGGTAAAGGTGCCCACAAAAATGATCTTTTTTGCATTCTGGCTGATATTGATAAACCCCCCGGCACCGGCGAGTTTGGGCCCGAATTTGCTGACGTTGAGATTACCCTGCTCGTCGGACTGGGCAAGTCCGAGAAAGGCCAGGTCAAGTCCTCCTCCATCGTAAAAGTCAAATTGCGAGGGCTGGTCAATGAGGGCCTCTGTATTGGTGGCAGCTCCGAAATTGAGACCGCCGGCGGGCAGACCGCCGATCACTCCGGGCTCGGCGGTGAGGGTGATAAAATCGAGGATCTTCTCTTCGTTGGCAACGCTGGACAACCCTTCCGGCATGCCGATGCCCAGGTTGACAACGCTGTTGGCATCCAGCTCAAAGGCCGCCCTTCTGGCAATGATCTTTCTTTCGTTCATCTCCATGGGTTTGATGGAATGCATGGGAACCTTGACTTCGCTGCTGTATGAGGGGTTGTACACCTCGGCAAAGGTCTGGTGGTGGTTTTCAGGCTCTGACAGAACGACACAGTCAACCATGATGCCTGGGATTTTGATGTTTCTGGCATTTAAAGAGCCTTTTTCGGCAATCCGTTCCACCTGGACAATGACAAAGCCGCCGGAATTCCTTGCGGCCGTTGCAATGGCAAGGGACTCGAGGAAAAGGGCCTCTTTTTCCATGGTGATATTGCCATCGGTATCTGCCGTGGTTCCCCTGAGAAAGGCGATATCCACGGGAAGGGTCTTGTAGGCCAGGTACTCTTTGCCGTCAAAGGTGATCAATTCGACGATCTCCTCTGTGGTCAGCGCATTGATCTTTCCCCCCTGATTCCTCGGATCGACAAAGGTGCCTATCCCCACGGTTGTGATGGTCCTGGGTTTTTTGGCCGCAATGTCCCGGAACATGTGGGAGATCACCCCCTGGGGAAGGTTGTAGGCGACGATGCTGTTGTCCATGGCCAGCTTCTGTAGTTTGGGAACAAGGCCCCAGTGGCCGCCGATGACCCTCTTGACAAGGCCTTTGTGACCCAAGTGGTTCAGCCCCCTCTCTTTGCCGTCGCCCTGTCCGGCAGCATAGAGCAGTGTCAGCTCCTTTGGTGTGCCTGTTCGAAGAAAGTACTTTTCAAGATCAACGGCCAGCTGTTCGGGAAACCCCGTGCCCACAAACCCTCCCGTTGCAAGGGTGTCACCGTTCCTGATGAGCTGGACGGCCTCTTCTGAAGAGACGATTTTCCCCTTATTTGCCTTTGCCGGTGACAGGGATGAGAGCATGGGGTGTCCGCTTTTACCCGAACCGTTGCTGTTGTCCAATGCCATGTTAAACCTCCTGGAGTTGTTTTTTTGTTCACGCCGGGCTCTGCCTGGGCTTCAAAGGGCAGTGGGGGTGATCATTCTTCGGTTTTCCGGGCCATCAGTTCTGACAGGTGGAGCACCTCGATTTTGGATTGGTTGTGCACTGCTCCTCCCCGAAGCTGCATGACGCAGCCGGGGCACTCGGTGGCAAGGATATCGGCGTTTGATTTTCTGCAGTCTTCAAGTTTGCCGGCCAGTATCTCCCGTGAAATGGTGGGGAAGTTTGCCGAGTAGCTGCCGCCGAATCCGCAGCAGGTCTCCTCTTCGTCGCAGGCAACATAGCTGTTGCCGGATTTTTCTATCAGCGATTTGGGGTCTTCTCTGACTCCGAGTCCCCGGCAGAGGTGGCAGGGGGAGTGCCAGGCGGTCTTTTTTTCCATGGCTGTTTTTTGAATTGTACTCTGATCGGCAATCTGGTTCATAAAAACAGAAAAGGGGATGATTCTGTCGGCAAAGGCTTTGGCCTCCTTGTCGGCAAATCCCTGTGCAAGACCTGGCACGGCGTTTTTCAGGTGGGAGGCGCATGAGGCGCACAGGGTGACAATATAGTCGACATCGTACCCTTTAAAGGCATCGATGTTCTGGATGGCCACATTTCTTGCCGCCTCCTTCTCTCCCATCATCACCGCCGGCAGGCCGCAGCAGGTTTGGTCCATGGGAAAGGCAACATCAACGTTTCCGTTGGCTGTGATGGCTTTCAGCCCGGCTTCCAGCTGTTCCGGATAGACAAAGTCCTGGACACACCCGGAAAAAAGGGCGATTTTGACGGCCGGCTGCCTGATCGTCGGCTTGAGCCCTTTGAACCGCTCCCGGAAGGGGGTTTTTGCGATGGCAGGCAGCCGGCGGAAATCGTGCTCTTTAAAAAAAATCATGGGCAGGTGCCGAAGATAGGGAGTGCCGCCGGTCAAAGGGCGCTGGGCAAGGCTTGCCGATCGCAAAAGAGAGTGGAATAGCGTTCTGTTTTTCAGCACCTTTGCCAGAAGCAGACTCTTTATCGGGTGGCCCTCCTCGTTTTGGATACGGGCATGGACCTCCTTGATCAGCCGCGGCAGGTCGATGCCTGCGGCGCAGACCGCCTTGCAGGCGCCGCAGTTGGTGCAGTTCTGAACAAGATCCCTTGCGTGTTCCCGGCCGTGGAAAAAATAGGTGGTGATCAGCCCGATGGCCCCGATGTAGACGTATCCCAAAGTGTGGCCCCCCACCATGCGGTAGACCGGGCAGACATTGGCGCAGGCCCCGCACCGCACGCAGTGAAGCACCTGGGAAAAAACAGGGTCCTCTGCGATCTTTCGGCGGTTGTTGTCGAGAAAGACCAGGTGCATCTCTCTTTTTCCCGTTTCTGTTGTGGTGCACTGGGACGGTCCTGTGATCCAGGTGACATAGGAGGTGATGGCCTGGCCCGTTGCGTTGCGGGGCAGGATCCGGTTGATGGTCAAAGCCTCGGTGATGGAGGGGAGGAGCTTGTCAATGCCGGCCAGGGC
>JAWOGI010000128.1:0-12277 GCA_046496975.1 Desulfobacteraceae bacterium
AAAAAGACAAGCAAGATGCGTGGATTATTTTTTGGAAGATCCCTTAAGGTCACGGTACGCGATCCGTACACCAGGTGGTGTGGGAGGGCTCCTCAGTGTTGGGGGGCCTACCCCGAAATACCACTATTTGTTTGTTGATGCAGCAAGCAGGATACCGAAACCAATAAATATTGTGCCACTCGTTCGATTAAGCGCTACTTGTCTCCCCGGTTTGCTAAGCCAACCCTTTGCCTGGTGTGCCAATACTGAATAAAACAGTAAAAATGAAAATGAGAAAGCCATTAATGTTAAAATGAGAACTGAATACTGTGGAATCAAAGGTGTTCCGACGTCAATAAATTGTGGAAACAATGCTGTTAAAAAAACAATAGCTTTAGGATTACTCACCGCCACCCCAAATGCTTGTAGAAACAATTTTTCAGATGAAATGGTTACCGACTTTGTTATTGGATTTAACTCCTTGAAGTCCTTTGTCCCCTGATAGAACATTCTGAACCCGAGAAATATCAAATATGCAGCCCCCAAATATTTAACAACGCTGTAAATGACAACAGACGTTTTTAGTATCGCCCCCAGCCCTGTAATGGCAATAATTCCAAGAGTAAATAGGCCAACTATGTTTCCCAATGCTGCAAAAACAGTTTTCTGCCAACCATACAGCATTGAATTAGTAGTTATAAACAGGACTGCAGGTCCTGGTGTTGCTGTTGCAATCAGTACAAAAGTTAAATATAAAATCCATGATTGAATTGTCATTTGGTTTTCTCCTTTTGCCTGGCAGGGAAAAAGTCCTCCGTCGTTCTCGTTCCTGACAGGCAACCGCTGGGGGGCGGTGCTATTCAAAAAACTTGATGATCGAGTTAAACCACAATTTTCCGAAAATGAGCGCAGTGCGCCGGTCCCACTCAAGCGACGGGTTAGGCCAATGGTTTCATAGACTCAAGAGGGTAATGAGCACCGCACACCTTGCATACCAATCTCCTATCCGCAACCGGAACTCCCTGACATAATTTTTGCGTCATTATTACGTTTGATCATTTGAACCTCCTTTGTAGGGTTAATGATTAATAGTTACCCTATAGACGAAAAACGATCCAAAAAGACGCAAACAATCAGTAGGCAGTAGTCAACAGCTATTACAAGTTCCATCCTTTCGTTCGTAATCAATAAGCCGCCCATTATGGTCGAACTCAAGCCGGCAACACTCAACCAGCATTTTTTTCAACTGGGCTCGGCCTCGTTGTACTCGGGATTTGACGCCCGAAACCGAAATGCCCTGTATTTTGGCAACATCCTTCTGTGTAAATTCTTTCAATTCAGAGAGAATAACCGCCTCACGATAGCCTTCAGGCAAATGTTGTATCATGGGTTGTAGACATTTTGACAAATCTTGGGTGGCCTTTTCCCCGAAATCGGTTTCGGGTTGTGGAAGCCACTCAGGGAGTTCTACAGTCGGCTTCTGAGAGCGGAAATAATCGATTATGGCGTTCCTTGTAATTTGGTAAAGCCAGCTTTTCAGCTTTGTCTCATCCTTCAGGGACGCCAATCCAGTATGCATTTTCAGAAATACGTTCTGAAGACTGTCATCGGTTGCCGCTTCATCAGAAATTCTGCTCAAAATAAATGCACGGAGTTTTGAATGGTATTCTTGCCACACTTTTTTTGATAAGTTCATTAATTCTCCAGAGGCCTAACGGCGCTTTTCAGCGGGCGCGCGATTTTTGCGGTCCGCTGCAAAAGCATGGTTATTCGTTATACTTTAATTTCTGCCTTTTCCGCAACCATTCGGGGAAGTTGAAATCGAATCTTTAGATATCGGCCATCGAAATCATCAGGTTCCTCAATCACTTTATCACCTGGTAACATATGATCCTTCATCACGCGCATGCAGACAAGCATCTTTGTGCTATCGGCTATTTGTCCTTCTACTCTGTTATAAAGATATGCGGTTTGAAAATCAACTGATTTCCCGCCAGTCTTCTCTGCTAAAGCAAAGTAATCTGTTAGCTCTTTAGAAAAATTTTCATATAAGCGAATTAAATCATCATCAAGCAAATGATTCACAGAGTCGTTTTCCATAAGATAATTTGCCTTTGTTGTTGGTGGCGCATAAGGTGCTGCCGTCTGGCAGCCAAAGCTCCCTCAAATGTTGTTAATAGATTAAAATTTCAATTTTAAAAACACCTTCGAATCGGCTCGGCCTATGCTGTCCCTACCAGAGGTTTTTATGCATCAATTTTATTATTGCAATTCAGGTTCGTTTCAAATCGTTCTCAATTTCTTCAAAATCTTCGATTATCAGATCATGAACATCTACCATTTCATTGTAGAATCTCTCTAATAAAGTGGAGAGCTCCAACTTAAATTCCATCAACTCTATGTTGTTTGTTGCTTTTGATTGATCTATCAGTACTTCGATTTTTTCAAAAACGCGATGTACTGGTTCTTGTAGAATCTCGATCCTATCATCAAGCTGAGCCAATTTTTCTTCTATTGCCTTTTTGTCAATTTTTTTTTTCATCTATTTTACAACCTGTGGCCATAATGCTTGAACTCACTGGTTTTTACGGAGCGCAGCGGAGTAAAAATCCAGTGTAGTGATTTGTTATACTATTTTACAATTATCTTTGCCTTTACAATTGTTTTTATAATTACAACCAACCAAAACAACTGGGCAATATATCTTTTCATTCTTGGAACAAAATCAAAAGAAATATCGAATTGCTCAGGATACCCAATAATATCTTGGCCGAACCTGGACGAGCCAGAATCAAAGAGGCTTTTCGATTCTTTTGCCAAAAAAGCACAAAAACCGGAGATAAGAAACTAATTTAAAGCATACTTCACCGGAAATCCCGCTAACCGCAAAAAATTAATTCCAATAGTCAAATGACTGCGCCGCCCCAACGGAGTGCCCTGACCAGTGGCAGCCGCTGGGGCGGCGCAATACCATCGGTTCCGCCTGTTCCCGGGGTCAGATCAAATCCCTTTGTCAATGATCTCTTTACGGGATTTCAGTCTTTCCTGGATGCCCTTGCTGATCTGGTAGTTGCGGCTGAAATCGGCCCAGAACGCCTTGTCTTTTTCCTGCCAGTTTTTTCCAAACCGTTTGTCAAAATAGCTGCCCAGCCTGTCAAAGAGGATTTTCCACGAGGGTTTTCCACGGGCATGGGCATCGAGGAGCTCACTCAACAACTCGTCCAGGTCTGTCAGCGACTCCTTGGGAAGGTAGGAGATGGCTCCCTTGCGGATGGATTCCATGAGGGAATCGGGATTCATGGCGTGGGCGGTGAGCATGACACAGGGAATTTCCCGCTTGACGGCTTCTTCCAGGAGTGTCATGCCCTTGACTCCCATGATATCCAGTATGGCAAGGTCATACTTTTTGTTTCGTATCTTTTCCGATGCGGTTGCATAGTCCCTTGCAAAGTCAAGTTCAGCATCGTCCAGGATATCCTCAATGGATTCGAGGATGTCTGCTTCATCGTCCACGGCAAGGATATGCTTCCCCTTCAGGCCTGGTTTGGATTGTGTCATCATCGCTACCCCTTTTTGCGCTTATTTTTTTATTACCGGTCCAAGCCGGTTTTTGGCCGTTACAAATAATAAAATCCACAATTCTGCGTCCTGTATAGCGGATTTGTTCTCTTCCGGCGGCCTTAGGGATCTTCCAAAAAATAATCCACGCATCTTGCTTGTCTTTTTGCCCGCCTCCTGCGTTGCGCCAATGGGACATATTTCAATATGCCCCCATTACCGCGCCTTGAATACGAACAAAAATCCTGCGCAATATGCGTATATTATTTTCTTACAGATCCCTTATCTGAAAATCGTGTTATTCCCTGCACTCCACGTCAGGCTCCTGCCGAACAGGCAGTGTTACCCGGAACAGGGCTCCCGGGGTTTTCCGGCTGAGGATGCGGATATCCCCCCTGAGCCGTTTTGCCAGGATATAGGCCCCTGCAAGGCCAAGGCCGTGCCCTGATCTGCCGGCAACTGCCTCTGTATTGATCTGTTTGTACCGTTCAAATACAGCCTTGTGGTTTTCAGGGGCAATGCCCGGGCCGTCGTCGCAAATGTCAATGGAGAGCATCTCTTTCTGGATATCCACCAGGATATCGATGCGCTGGGTTTTATAATAAAAGGCATTTTTGATGAGATTTGCCACTATGTGTCTGAGTTTCAACTGGTCCAGGTAGACGGTCTGGTCGTCTGCAGATGGTGATACGGTGAAAAAGATGTTGTTGTTACCGAGGACTTCCAGGAGATCCTGCCGGGTTTTCAGCGCCTCGATTTCATTGAACAGCTCTCCTGAAACCGCCTCGATGGAGTCCACAAGAATTCCGAGCACGGTCTCGCCTGGACTGAATTCACTGAAGGCAAACACCTCGGCGTCACACCTTCCGATTTCAAGAAGGGTGTAAATCATCTCCCTTGCCTTGACGGTGTTCTTGAGGGATCTTTTAAGGGTTCGGCTCTGTTTGTGTGAAAGTTTGCCGAATTTATCCTCTTTTTCAAGAAGGGTTCTCATGCCTGTTTCGATGATGGACAGGGGGCTTTTCAGTTCGTGTATGAGAAATTCAATGTCCAGGTCCCTGAAGAAATGGTCCGGTTCATCGGCTTTTTCTTTGTTGTTTCTGCTTAAAAAATCCATTAAACTCACCATGGTTTTTGTCTTGCGGTTCCGGGGAAACGGGAATTCGCCTTTGACCCCTCTATTCGACGGTTTTATGATCAGGATTTCTGGGAAACATAACCGTGACCTCTGTGCCGCCTGTTGTTGTACAGTCCGTGGGTATGCTGCATTTTGTACATTTGTCAATGTTTCCCGGGCAGCTGAAACGGTTTTCAACGATATGGGGACAGCGGGTGGACCGTATTTGGATGGTGAAATGGAACCGTTCCGAAAAGATTTTCATCCGTAAAAGGTCAAACCCCTTGCCCCCTGCTCCAAAGGCGTAGGGTCTGCCGGAAACATAACCACTGGTTTCATAGGCGGTAAAGTAGTTCTCAAAGATCAGGTTAAGGTTCTCCTCTGTGATGCCGACCCCGGTGTCCTTTACTGCAAGCATCACCCCGTTTGGATCCCTGGCGACCAAAACCCGTATTTCCCCCCCGTCAGGGGTGTTTTCAACGCTGTTTTTGATGAGCCCTTCCACTATTTTTGTGAGAACCTCCCGGGGAATGAGGATGTCGGGCACAAAAGAGAGCTCCTTGACGATTCGGCACTCCCGGTCGGCAAACCGGAACCCGATGGTCCGCAGCGTTTCTTCAACAAACTCGTTCAGCCGGATCTTTTCCGGATCTGCTTCCCTGGGGCCAAAGAGTTCTGTGATCTCCGTTTCAATGCGTTTGAGCACCTCTTTTCCCCCCAGCTCTTTGGTTATCAGCACCTCCAGCTGGTCTTTGCACGCCTGGAACAGCCGTGATAGAAGGTGGAAAACCGTGTAATCCTTCTGCACCAGGAGATCTTCGATCTCGTACTGCATCTCCAGGAGGCGCTGGACATTGCGGTCGGCCCGCTGCAGCACCCTTGAGAAATTGTCCGTATCCCCCTTTTCAAGTTTTGTTTCGATGATCTCCAAAGAGGCGGCCAGGACGGAAACCGGGGTCTTCAACTCGTGGGAGAGGTGGTGGATCACCTTGTCTTTGGCCCTGTTGAGGCTTTTCACCTCGTTGTAGGATTTTGACAGTTCCCGGTTGATCCTGGCGTTTTCAACGGGGTGGGCAATGGTGGATGCCAGGGCTGACAAGAGCTCCCTGTCCTGGTGGTCAAAGGAGCCTTGTTTTTTGTTGACAACCGAAACAATGCCGATGATCCTGTTGTGCACCTGCATGGGCACATCCAGTCGGGTGACGGTTTTGTACCCGGGTATCATGTCTGTTTCGGGGAGAAAGTCCCGGTGGGGCGAGGCGGAATCGATCATCACCGGCTCG
Source organism: Desulfobacteraceae bacterium (assembly GCA_046496975.1). Lineage (GTDB taxonomy): Bacteria > Desulfobacterota > Desulfobacteria > Desulfobacterales > Desulfobacteraceae > DATFJZ01. The sequence continues at coordinate 5,938 of JAWOGI010000128.1, forward strand.
CCGCTTTCCACCACCCTGCCGGCAACGCCCCGGCTCCCTGGAACACGGAGTTTTTTGATTTTCTTTTCCACCTGTTTGTTCTCAAAGGCTGCTGCACGGCAAAAAAAGTCGTTTTTTTCTTCGTCCAAAAGAAAGATCGCTGTACCCTCCACAGGGAGGCCTCTTGCAATCTCTTCTGTGGTAAATGCCAGCAGATCCTCAATGTCAGGGTAGAGGTGCAGGGAGCCGGCAATCCTCAGCAGGAGCCTGCCGTTGCGTACCGGGATCTTTTCTTTGTCACGGTTGTTTGCCATTGTTACCGGCCGTTGGCATCCAGCATGCCAAAGGCTTGTTTGTCCAGCAGAACGCTGCCGTTTTTCTGGAGCAGTTCCACGGCCCGGTCATTGTCATTGAAGCGGAATATCATGACGGCGCTGTGTTCGGAAAATCCGCAGAAGGCGTACATGAAAACCACGTTGACGCCGGCTTTGGTCAGGGGTTTCAGCAGATTGGCAAGGGAGTTGGGTTCGTCGGGGATCTTGACGGCGACCACTTCGTTTTCAAAGGCCGGCATGTGAAGGGTCATCAGTATTTTCCTTGCCTTTGCCACATCGGAGACAAGGAGCCTGAGCTGGCCAAAGGCCCCTGTGTCCACGAGGTTCAGTGCCCGAAGGTTGATGCCGGCTTCTCCCAGGGCGTTGGTGACCTCAAAAAGACGTTCCGGTGAATTTTCGATGGATACAACCAGTTGTGTCAGTTTCATGCACTCCTCCTTCTTGGCTGATTTTTCAGGGATTGGTCATAACATGGACTCCACCCCAAGGTGGCCGATGTTATGACCAGGTCCAAAACGTTGGCCAGACCCCTTGGTTGGCTGACCCCTCCGGATGATTATGGTATCAACCCCAGCATTCTGGGGAAAAACATGGCAATTTCCGGAATGTAGGTGATGAGCAGCAGAACTGCCACCTGTATGGCAATGAAGGGCATCACGGCCTTGGATACATAGATGATGTCCCGCTGGGCAATGGCCCCGGTAATATAGAGGCTCACCCCCATGGGCGGGGTGCAGTATCCGATGGCCAGGTTGATGGTCATGATCAGGCCGAAGTGGAGGGGGTCAATGTTGTAGGCGGCAAGCATGGGCAGGAACACAGGCCCCAGGATCATGGTGGCCGAGATGATGTCGATGAACATGCCCACGATCATGAGCAGCAGGTTCATGGCAAGCAGGAAGATCACGGGGGATTCAATGGCCACCAGCACTGCGCTGGTGATGCGTCCCGGAAGATTCTCCATGGTCAGGTAGCGGCCAAAGCAGGTGGCGCCGGCAACGATGATGAGGAGGGTAGCCGATGTCACCGCAGAAGAGACAGTTATTTTTTTCACGTCGGAAAACCGGATGGACCGATGTATGAGCAATTCCACGATAAATGCGTATACACAGGCCACCACTGCGGCTTCGTTGGCGGTGAAGGCGCCGGAGAAGATGCCCCCGAATATGATCACCGGCAGCATCAGCGACCAGAACCCCTCCTTCAGAACGGAAAGTGTCTCCCTTGCCGTGGGCAAGGGCTGTTTGACAATGGTTTTGTCTTTCCTGAAGTAGAAGTAGGTGTAGACACAGATTCCCAGCATGATAAGTGTGCCGGGGATAAATCCCGTTGCAAACAGCGCCTTGAGGGAGACATTGCTGATCATGCTGTACAGAATCATGCCGATGCTTGGCGGGATGATCACCCCCAGGTTGGGCGAGGTGGTCATCACCCCCAGGGTGTATTTCTCCGGGTAGCCGTTTTCCATGAGGGCCGGAATCATGAAGCCGCCAAGGGCAACCACCGTTGCAACGGTGGAGCCGGAGATGGCGCCGAAGAGGCCGCAGGCAAGCACCCCTGCCATGCCCAGGCCTCCGGGAAGCCAGCTGACAAGGGAGTTGGCCACCTTTATGAGCTTTTCCACAATGGACCCTGCCGTCATGATGTTGCCGCAGAGGATGAAAAAGAGTACCACCACCAGGGCAAAATTGTCCAGGCTTTTGAACAGGGACTGGACAAGCATGAGTACGGGGATATTGGTAAAAAGGAGAAACCCTGAAACAGCAGTGAAGAAGAGGCAGAGAAACACGGGGATATTGGTTGCCATACAGCCGAGAAGAATGAGCAGAATGATCAGATCACTTGATTCCATTTATCGATAGCTCCCTGGTGCTAGTTTGTCGGTTGGAAAGAGCGCTCTGTCATGTCAAGCCAGATGACATGGAGGGTTCGAAACATCATCATGGCCCCGGAAAGGGGCAGAATACCGTAAAGGTACGCCCACGGTATTTTGAGGATAATGGTGGTCTGTCTTGTCAGCAGTTGAAGTTCCATCATCTTCCACCCGTAGTAGATCATCATGCCGGCAAAAACAAGCACCAGGACGTTGCCCAGCAGGGTAAACGGTGTTTTCAATTTTGGGAAAATCTGTATAACAGCGTCAATCTTTATCATTGACCGGTTTCTTATGGCGGCACTGCAGCCGATAAAGGTGGTAAAGGTGATCACCTCCCGGACAAGTTCTTCGGACCAGGCAAGGGAGTAGTTGAATCCGTATCTGAGCACAACATTGGCAAACAGCGCAGTCAATGCCGCCATAACCGTTACAAAAAGGGACCACTCCTCAAAAAAGGCCAGTCCCCTGTCCATCCTGTCGATGATTTTTCCCAGCATAAATACTCCCTGACTTGGGTCTTGATCATAACTTCGGCCAGATCCGTCGTTTCTGTTTCATGGCCGGCGTTATGAGCAAGGCCCTGACTTGTTTGACAGGCCTGCCCCCTCAAAAAGGTCAAGAACCTGATCTTCAAAGGGGACAGCCGTGGTTTGTTTTTATTGCGGTTTCATTCCGGGCAGGGAATGCCTGCCATTTTTATCGACTATTTGTATCCTATGTACTCCTGAACCTCTTTGAGAAAATTATCCGGCTTGTACTTGTCATTGGGATAAATCTGGTTGATGGCCCCGGCATATTCGTCGTGGACCGAGTCTCCCTGTTTTTTTAAAAGAGCCATCTCATCTTCAGGGAGGGTGAAAAATTTGATTCCCTTGGCTTTTGCAGCGGCAATCTGGTCTGCCTCCTGCTGTCTTGTCTGCTGCCGGATGTCTGCACAGACATCATGGACAACGGTCTTGAAGGTCTTTTGAAGATCGCTTGGAAGTCTGTTTAACCAGGCCTTGTTAAAGATCCAGATGAAGAGTCCCTGGGCATAGTTCACACGGGTGTAGTATTTTGCCACTTCAAATTTTTTGGTGATATTGCACACCATGGGGGTGTGGTCAAGACCGGTGATCACTCCCTGTTTGAGGGCTACGGGCACATCGGGCCAGGGCATGACAACGGGGTTGAATCCCCATTCGTTGTACAGCATCTGGTTAACGGCGGCCTCTGCCGTGCGGAACTTGACTTTTTTGGCATCGCTGATGGATTTTATCGGGGTGGTGGAGGCCCACCCGTAATTGCCGTAGCCTGTGATGTCAAGCCCCATGATTCCAACGTGGTCCATGGCTCTCATGTAATGGCGAAACAATTTCCCGCTGTTGACAAATTTGTCGAGTTTGTCAAAGGAGTTGACAAGAAAGGGGAGGTTGATAAGGCCGAATCTCGGCCCCAGGTTGGTGGCGGCAACAGAGCTGACCCCCATTCCCTGGATGGCTCCCATTTGCAGCTGGTTCAGCACCTCAACTTCTCCGCCAAGCATGGAAAAGGGTTTAAAATCGATGTAAATCTGGCCGTTGGTTCTTTTCCACAATTCGTCCCGCATGGCAAAACCGGCATAAACGCCCTTGATAACTGGGTGGGAGACATTGGATACCACACACCGGTACTTGGCCCCCGAGGGATCAAAAGATGGTTTCCAATTGTCCAGGGATGGTTTTTTAGCAGAGCCGGGAGTGATGAGAAACAGGGTGCAGGCCATGCCGAGGACCAGGATTGCTGCGCATCTTTTTAACTTCATGTCTAACCTCCTTTGTGTTATAGCATTATGGTTGAGGTTCTTCAGGCAGGTGCCCAGAATAAGGATAAAAGCTGCCGTAAAAAACCAGGGGGAGACGGGTTGGATGCAAAGTTTAGGCTACAATTTAGCTATAATTAAACTGTACACTCTTATACATAATGAAACTTGCTCTGTTTTGCAAGGATTATTTTAAGATATTTTCTCAATTTCGTTGATCAATTGCCTGTGTGATGTTAATACTAAACTTGTTGAAGCAATCGTATATCCCGGGCCTTACGGCATGGGTTTTACGGCCTGAAGGCCATACCATAAATTAGGATTGGAGAGAAAAAAAGGGAATGAGAGCTATTGTAAAGTACTTGATCCTTGTGCAGGCGGTTCTGGCAATATTGGCTGCTGCCGGTTTTGCAGAGACCTTTTACGTGGGAAATGTCATGAAGGTCACCCTTCGTACCGGTGCAGGGGTGAAACATAAAATCGTTTCCATATTGAAATCCGGTGAAAGTCTTGAGATGCTCGAGTACAACAACGACTGGTCCAGGGTCAGAATGGACAATGGTAAGGAGGGGTGGGTGTTGACCCGGTTTCTTACCGAAAAGGTCCCCCTCTCTTACATTGTTGACAAGTTGAAAAAGGAAAACAGGCAATACTCCGAGAGTATTGCCGAGCTGGAAAAGAAAAACAAGGCCCTGGTCCGGGTAAATGATAGATTAAAAGGCATTGAAGAGGCTTACAATCGTTTAAAAAAAGAGTCTGCAAAATTTCTTGCCCTTGAAAAAAAATACAAGAAAGCAACCTCCCGGTTCAAGGAGCAGCAGGACCGGATCAGGGAACTTGAAAAAAGCCTTGGCAACGAGGAGATAAAATGGTTCCTCAGCGGGTCGGGGGTGCTGGTGGCAGGCGTTCTTCTGGGATTGAGCGCCCGGAAGAAGAAGCAGAGTTCTCTTTTGTAAGACAGGTAAATGGATGATGAATAAAACAGATTTTCTCGTTATCGGAAGTGGTGTGGCAGGGCTGAATTTTGCCTTGAAGGTGGCAGAGCATGGAACGGTCACCATCATCACCAAAAAGGATGTGCAAAAGAGCAACACCGCCCTTGCCCAGGGCGGTGTTGCTTCGGTTTTCGGTGAAACAGATACCTTTGATCTCCACGGGGCGGACACCATTGCTTCGGGAAACGGGCTCTGCAAGGAGGATGTCGTCGAAATGGTTGTCAAGAGCGGTCCTGCCCGGATTAAAGAGCTCATGGCCATGGGAGCCCGGTTCAACATGGAGGAGAATGCCAGGGGTGAAGAAACGGCTGTTCTGTCCATGGGCCAGGAAGGGGGCCATTCCAGGAAGCGCATTGTCCACGCCCATGATCTCACCGGCAGAGAAATCGAGACGGTTCTTGTGAAAAAGGCCGAGGAGCACGGCAATATCACCATTGTAGAAAACTATACTGCAGTGAACCTGATCACCTGCTCCACATCCATCCGGAGCGGACTGGTTGTGACAAGCCATGAAAACTACAACTGCGGCGCCTATGTGCTGAACAACGAGACTGGTATGATCGAGACCGTTGTGGCAGGGATAACCTTTCTGGCAACGGGCGGCGCCGGCAAGGTGTACCTGTATACCAGCAACCCGGACATTGCCACCGGGGACGGCATTGCCATGGCCTACAGGGCGGGTGCCAGTGTGGCCAATCTTGAGTTTGTCCAGTTTCATCCCACCTGTCTCTACCACCCCGAGGCAAAGAACTTTCTCATTTCCGAGGCCGTCAGGGGGGAGGGGGGGCTCCTTCGGGATGCCGCAGGGCGTGAATTCATGGTAAAATATTCCCCGGACAGGGAGCTTGCCTGCAGGGATGTCGTGGCAAGGGCCATTGACACCGAACTGAAAACCAGCGGAGAAGACTCGGTTTTCCTGGACATCTCCCACAAGGATTCCGGGTTCATCAAAAAGCGGTTTCCCAATATTTACAAAAAGTGTCTCGTGTACGGTATCGACATTACCCGGGAGCCCATTCCAGTGGTTCCGGCGGCCCATTACATGTGTGGTGGTGTGGCAACGGATCTGTTCGGTCGAACCGATGTCAGCAGACTTTACGCGGCCGGTGAGGTCGCCTGTACCGGTCTTCACGGTGCCAACCGCCTGGCCAGCAATTCGCTGCTCGAGGCCCTGGTCTACTCTGACAGGGCGGCGGCCCAGGCTGTCAGGGAATTTCACTCCATTGAAGACTATGATACTTGTCAGATCGCTCCCTGGGATGACAGGGGAACCAGTGACAGCGATGAGGCCATTGTTGTTTCCCACAACTGGGATGAAATCCGCCGGTTGATGTGGAATTATGTGGGCATTGTCAGGTCTGATAAACGGCTTTTC
>JAWOGI010000190.1:0-5226 GCA_046496975.1 Desulfobacteraceae bacterium
CCTGCCGATTTCAAGCATCCAGAAGGCTTTGTGCAAAAGGATCAGGTAGCTTGCAGAATGTGAATACCCGAAAATTTATCTTTCTTTTACTGACCGCAAAGGCGGAAAGGCCGATTTCACAGTGGATATCCAGGCGGAAATGAAATTTCCACCTACTGATTATTTCTGATAACGGCCCGGGAATATCGCAGCAGGAAAAAAGGTCATATTTACCCCTTTTACCACCACAAGGGACGAAGGTACCGGACTCAGCCTTTCCATCAGCAGAAAAACAATCCAGAGCATTGGGGGTGAAATAAAAGTCAGGGACTCCTGCTGTCTCCGGAAAGGAGGGGCTTGAAAAATTCAAAAGCAGCAGCTTTGTTGCAAAGGGAGACTTCAGGGAGGACCTGTTTGTGGCAATTTGAGAAAATACCCCCTCCCGGATATTGTGCATACGGAGTTCCTCCTCTATAATACATTGCAAAAAGCAGGGTTCAGGCAGACCTGCTGAATAAAAATTTCAAGTTTCCCGAACAGCCGGGAACATCAGAGGAAACGCCGAAGTTGCAATATGAATGAAAAAAAAGAAACACCCGGCGGAAACCGGGAGATAAAAAGATCCATAAAATTTAAAATTTTTTTTGTAAGTTTATTACCCACCTTTGCCCTGATGGCTGCGGCCCTTATCAACCATCAATACCTGAACATATTGGGAGCGGGTGCTGAACAGATTCTGTCAAAAAACTATAAGAGTATTCGGGCTGCACAGGAAACCCGGAAATTTTTAGAAAAGGCAAGAAACCTGTTTTTTGACCCTTCTCAGGATTACAGTAGAGGATCACCCGTTCTGAAAAGGACTACGGAAAAAATATCCGCCAACCTTGCGATCTGTAAAGAGAATATAACGGAATCGGGTGAAGATGAACTTATTGACAGGCTATACAGGCTTTACCGGGAATATGACCCCCTTGCCTCTTCTTTGGATAAAAAAGAATTTCAGCAGTGGACTGATAAGGAGGAAAAAGAATTCTTTTCCTTGACATCGGAAATGATCAGGTCGGTTGACAAACTGGTTGTGATCAATGAAAAAGCCATGGAAAAGGCGGAAAAGGAGACCCGGACCATGGCTGAAAAAGCCCAGGCGAATGCTGCCGTACTCTTCGGTATCATTATTGTTGCCATTTTAGGACTGAGCTATTTTTTATCCGGCCGAATCGCCAAGCCGATTATGGATTTTGCCCGTCATCTTTCACAAATAAAGGAAGGCAGCAGAAATTACCCCAAAATACCGCTTGAAACCGATGACGAAATAGGTTTTCTTGTAAAATCCTTTAATCAGCTTTTCAGCAGGCTTGAACAGTATGACAATTACCGCGACAACATAATTGTTTCAGAAAGGGAAAAGGTACGCAGGAGCGAGGAGGCAAAGGGCAAATTTATGGCGGACATATCCCATCAGCTGAAAACGCCGATGACCTCCCTCAGCATGAGCATAGGCATGCTTTACAGCAGGGGAGAAAAACTTGATCCTGACAAGCAAAAGAAAATGTATGCCACTGCCTATGACGACTGTACAAGGCTGTCAGCCCTTATTAATGAACTTCTGGATATTTCCCGCCTTGAAACAATGTCCTTGCCGCGCCCCAAGGAAACGCTCAATATCAGAATGGTAATTGAAGAGTGTCTGGCTCCCTTGATCAAGCAGGCCGAAAAAAAAGAGATTCATATAACGGTTCAAATCCAGGACGGATTGCCGGAATTGACCATCGACTCCTTCCGTTTTCCCTGGGTGATCACTAACCTCATCGGCAATGCAATACGATATACCCCCCATGGCGGAAATATCAGCATAAAGGTTTTCAAGGAGGGACTAAGATACTATTTTGAATGTTCGGATACAGGAGAAGGCATTAAGCCCGAGTTCCTGCCTCATATTTTCGACAGGTTCACCCAGTTCTCCGAGCGTGGGAAAAGCGGAACAGTCGGGCTCGGGCTGGCCATTGTCAAGGATATAATCGATCAGCACGGCGGAGACATTCAGGTGCAGAGTGAAACAGGAAAAGGAACGGTTTTTACCTTTTGGATACCTGCGGGAAAGGAGGCGGCTGATGGAAAAAGCACTGGTGATTGATGATGATCCCAATATTTTGACAACACTTGAGATCTATCTTGAAGAGAATCAATTTAAAGTCTTCACTGCCAATACCGCTGAAAAGGGCCTTAAGTGTTTCCATGACAAAAACCCCGAAATTGTGCTGCTGGACCTGAAACTCCCTGACCGGGACGGTCTTCAGGTTCTAAAGCAGATAATAGATTCCCCGGTTAATGCAAAAGTCTTGATGATAACGGCATATGCTACTGTTGAAACCGCTGTCACAGCCGTAAAAATGGGAGCTTTTGATTATCTGCCCAAACCGTTTGTCCCAGGACAGCTCGATCTTGTGCTGAACAAACTTAAGCGGTTCACCAGGATGGAAACGGAAATCGCCTCCCTTAAAGGGCTTTTTTCCGAAGGGGGATTCATAACGAGAAATCCCGGAATGCGGAAAATCCTGAAAACAGCCCGTCAGGCTTCGGAATCCGAAGCCACCCTGCTGATCAGCGGGGAGAGCGGAACCGGAAAAACTTTACTCGCCGGGTTGATCCATGGCTGGAGTCCCAGGTCGGACAATCCATTTGTTATGGTGGATTGTGCCGGACTCCATGAAAACCTGCTTGAAAGCGATCTTTTCGGACACGTCAAGGGAGCCTTTACCGGTGCTGTCAGAGACAAGCCCGGCAAGCTCAATCTGGCTGACAGGGGCACTGTTTTTCTTGATGAAGTCTCTGAAATCCCTTTAGCAATTCAAGGCAAACTGCTCAGGTTTATCCAGGACCATGAATACGAACGCATCGGCGACCCCAATCCAAAGTCGGTTGACGTACGCATTATAGCTGCGACAAACCGGGATCTGGATACAATGGTCAACAACGGCACATTCCGTAACGATCTTTACTTCAGACTGAATGTTCTGGAGCTCTTCCTTCCTCCCCTGCGTGAACGGCCTGAAGATATTCGATTGCTGGCTGAAATGCACTTGAAAAGATCAGCCGGGCTGAACGGAAAATCGATTTCCCGAATCGGCGAGAGTGCGTTGAAACGGCTGCAAACATATCCATGGCCTGGAAATGTACGGGAACTCATCAATACAATGGAACGCTCCGTTATTATTGCAGACGATGACACGGTTTTGAAGGAAAAGGATTTGCCTGCCAGCATTCTTAACTACAACCCTGATGATGTGAACGTGACAATGGACAGCCTTGCAGAAATGGAGAAACAGCATATCCAAAAGGTTATTCTGCACACATCTTCCCTGGACGAGGCTGCAAAAGTTCTGGGTATCGACCCGGCAACCTTGTGGCGGAAACGGAAAAAATACCAGATCGACTGAGTCTTGCATAATGCAAACCCGTATTTATTGCATCATGCAATAATCTGCTTGAACCGCATGCATGCCTCCCGGCATCAAGAGAAACATTTTAAATTATTACAATATGTTGCAAACAACGGCACTGTTTTTGCGACGGGTATGTTTCGGAAAAATTTTTTAATAAAGACTTTGTGGAAGGTAAGGCCATGAACTTTAAAAAGCGGATTCTGAAACTGCATCCAGCCGCACTTGTTCTTTTGAGCTTTCTTCTGGCAATCGTGATCGGAACCTTTCTGCTCAAACTGCCGGTTTCAGTGGCTGCAGAACAATTTTCATGGATCGATGCCCTTTTCACATCCACATCCGCAGTCTGCGTGACCGGATTGATAGTGGTTGATACAGGGTCTCATTTTACAATTTTCGGCCAGAGCGTAATTCTTGTTCTCATTCAGATAGGAGGGCTCGGGGTGATGACGTTATCCGTGCTCTTTTTCCGGGCATTCGGCAGAAGGATCTTTATTCATCAGCAAATGGCTGTTCAGGATATGTTTTCCCATACTCCGCAGAAAGATATTTTCAGGCTCATTAAAAGCATTGTCATCATAACCCTGTGCATTGAGGCAATCGGCACGCTCTTCCTGACCATTCACTGGATGAGGGAGTTCCAGTTTCAGAAGGCTTTTTACACTGCTTTATTCCATTCGGTGTCAGCTTTCTGCAATGCAGGGTTCGCTTTATTTTCAGACAGCTTTGTCAGGTACAGTGACAGCTTTCTTCTGAACACCACCGTATGCGTACTGATAATCATCGGCGGTATTGGTTTCTCTGTTCTTTATGAGTTGCAGGAGTGGCTGAGGCTCCGCAGAAAAAAGCGTTTCAGATTTTCCATTCAGACCAAAACGGTTTTATTGACAACGATTATACTGATAATCTTCGGTGCATTCTTTTTCAGTGTACTGGAAGACGAGGAGCTGCTGTCAGGCAGGTCCCTGAGTTTTCGTATCCTGGTACCTGTTTTCCAGTCCATCACATCCAGGACCGCGGGTTTTAATACGGTGGATATCTCAAGCCTTAATGACGCAACCCATGCCATGATTATTTTTCTAATGTTCTTTGGAGCCTCTCCGGGTTCATGCGGCGGAGGTGTAAAAACCACCACCCTTGCATTGTTAACTGCTGTTGCCGTGAGCCGAATAAGAAGAATGTACCGGGTCAATCTTTTCAAAAAAAGCATCCCCGAAGAAACAGTTGCCAGATGTACAACACTGGTTTTGATTTCGATCGGAATAATCGGCCTTGTTTTGTTTTTCATACTTGTAGAGGATGCCATGACCGGCTTTCAAATAGATGGTACTTTTTTGACCTATCTTTTCGAAGTGGTATCCGCTTTCGGAACCGTGGGACTTTCCATGGGAGCTACCGGCGACCTCAGCACCTGGGGGAAATGCCTGGTGATTTTAACCATGATCGTGGGAAGAGTGGGAGTTCTTACTTTTTCATATATCATTATCGGTTCGAGTCCGTCAAAAGGATTTGAAAAGGCGGAAGAAAACATGATGATCGGATAACGGAGGAAAAAATGAAGCGCTTTGCAGTAATCGGTCTGGGCAATTTCGGGTTTTATGCAGCCAAAGCATTATATGAAGATGGAAACGAAGTGGTGGCTATTGATGTTGAGAAGCTTCGCATCCAGGCAATAGGTGCCTTCTGTACTGAAGCACTTCTGCTTGACGCAACCGACAAAGAGAAGTTGAACGCACTTTCACCGGGAACAATGGACGGTGTTATTGTATCCACCGGGACCAGACTCAGTGCAAGCATAATGATTTGC
>JAWOGI010000215.1:0-17640 GCA_046496975.1 Desulfobacteraceae bacterium
ATTGGTAAACATTGTCATGATAATATTCTTCAGCATGTAGATGAGGCTGGAATAGATTTATGTCAAAATGGCTGCCCCTTGCATGCTACTATCAATGATGGTGAAAAGAGAGAATCTATTGTTTATTTACACCATAAGGAAGGTCACAGGGTACCGGTAATAGTTAGAGTTGTTCCTCTAAAAAATGAAAAAGATGAGATAATAGGAGCAGTAGAACTATTTTTCGAAAACATAAAAGTTCAGTCTTTAGAAGAAAAAATTAATGAACTGAAAAAAGAAAATTATAAAGATGAACTAACTTGCTTTTTATCAGGCTGTTCAGTTCTGGCTGGCCGATGCTTTTCCGGGCATAATCCGGTTTTTCCCGGCGTGGGGCTGGCCCCCCGGAAAGCTGAACAGCCACTTCTTCTTATTTTATAATCCTGCTTTTTCCCTGATTACGTCTGCCTTGTCCGTGTGTTCCCAGGTAAAGTCAGGGTCTTTTCTGCCAAAATGGCCGTAGGCCGCCGTTTTTCGGTAAATGGGGCGCAGCAGATCAAGGGTTTCGATGATCGCCCTGGGCCTTAGGTCAAACACCTCCCTGACAATCTCAACGGCTCTGGATTCGGGGATTTTGCCGGTTCCGAGAAAGTCGATGTGAAGGGAGACCGGTTCTGCCACACCAATGGCATAGGCCACCTGAACTTCACATTTTTTGGTGATTCCCGAGGCAACGATGTTTTTGGCAATATAGCGGCCCATGTAAGAGGCACTCCTGTCCACCTTGGAGGGATCTTTTCCTGAAAAGCATCCCCCGCCGTGGCTGCCCTGGCCGCCATAGGTGTCAACGATGATTTTTCTTCCGGTCATGCCGCAGTCGCCCATGGGGCCGCCAATGACAAACTTTCCAGTGGGATTGATAAAGAATTTTGTATCCCCGTCCATCATTTCCGCCGGGATCACCTTCTTGACCACCTCTTTGATGATCTGCTCCTTGAGCTCTTCGTGGCTGACATCGGGTTTGTGCTGGGTGGAGACAACAATGGCATCCACTCGCTTTGGCTGTCCGTCCACATATTCGATGGTCACCTGGGATTTGCCGTCGGGTCTGAGAAAATCCAGTGCCCCGTTTTTTCTTACCTTGGTGAGACGCTGGGTAAGTTTATGGGCATACATCACCGGCATGGGCATCAGTTCATCGGTTTCATCCGAAGCAAACCCGAACATCAATCCCTGGTCTCCCGCCCCCTGTTCCTTGAAAAGGCCTGCCCCTTCATCCACTCCCTGGGCAATGTCGGCAGACTGCTGGTCGATGCTCGTCATAACAGAGCATGTCTGCCAGTCAAACCCCATGTGGGAGGAGTTGTATCCAATGTCCCTGATGGTCTGCCGAACCACGTCTGGTATGTCAACGTAGCAGTCGGTGGTGATTTCTCCTGCTATCATGGCAAGGCCAGTGGTGACCATGGTTTCGCACGCTACCCTGGCTTTTTTGTCTTCAGCCAGGATTGCATCAAGGATGCCGTCTGATATGGCATCTGCCACTTTGTCAGGATGACCTTCAGTAACAGATTCGGATGTGAAAAATATGGAATTGCTTTCTGTCATGGTTTCTCCTTTTTAATGCTGTGTGAATATTCAGTGTTCAGCTTTTAATTGCAACGCTGCTCCTGGCGGTCTGCCGGGAAGCTGCTGGTGCTGCCCGAAAAAAAAGGGCTGTCAGCCGGAAACGTACTGGATAGCACTGAAACCGGCAGGGAGGTTTTTCCGCTCTGGCGGTTTTCCCTGGGAGCTGAATACATTGATTAACATGTTGATTATTTAATATACCATGAATCAAGTAGTTATAAAAAGGAAAACTATAATAAAAAACGGCTTTTGTCAATAAAAAAATATTGCGTACAAAATAATATAACAGAAACCATCCCCTGGCAGTCGTGGTAAATGTGAAAAAAACAGATAAAAATCTTGACATTCCATTGGGGGATAAAGTAGTTTTAATGTTTGCCCTTCCCGTAATTTGTGCGTATGAAGGGCGAAAGAACGGTTTGTTATATATTGGATAGAAATTAATAGTGTTGAACCCAAGTTTATTCTAACAGGTTTGTACCGACTGGGGGTTCACCATCACCTATTTAAGAAAAAATCAGGAGGTATCGGTTTGAAAAAAAACAGCAGTACAAGAATCACAGGCATAGGTTCGGCTCTGGTGGATCTTTTGATAAATGAAGATGACAGTTTTTTGGCGGCACTGGGCAAGGAAAAAGGCGGAATGACCCTCCATGAAGATCATGAAATCGAGACGGTTCTTGAAAAAACAGAACAAAAGCCCGTTGTTGTTCCCGGCGGGGCTGCCTGCAACACAATTGTCGGTGTCGGCATGCTGGGGGGCAAGGCCCGGTTTATCGGCAAAAGGGGTGAGGATGACTACGGGAGGCTGTACGAGGATCAGCTCAAGCGATGCCATGTGGATCCCCTTTTCGATCTTTCCGCCACTCCCACGGGAAAAGTGCTTTCCATTGTCACACCGGATGCCCAGCGCTCCATGTTTACATGTCTTGGCGCATCCACAGAGCTGGAACCGGACAAAATCACCCCTGAGAGGTTCCAGGACAGTGCCGTCGCTGTTATTGAAGGGTACCTTCTGTTTAACCCTGAATTGATGATGGCGGCCCTGAAGAGCGCAAAACAGGCCAAGGCTCTTATCGCCCTTGATCTTGCAAGCTTTGAGGTGGTTGAAGCCTCACGGGAGATCCTCGGGGACATTGTCAGAGATTATGTGGATATTCTCATTGCCAACGAAGACGAGGCAAAGGCCTATACCGGTTTTACAGACGAATCCCAGGCCATCAGGGCTCTTTCCGATAATGTCGAGATTGCCGTTCTCAAGGTGGGAAAAAATGGCAGCTATATTGCCCACAAAGGCAATATCATCCGGGTGGCACCCAGGACTGGGGGGGAGGCCGTTGACACCACCGGTGCAGGAGACCTGTGGGCTGCGGGATTTCTCTTCGGTATCGCCCATGGCTACTCCCTGGAAAAGAGCGGTGAAATCGGTTCAGCCTGTGGTTATGAGGTGTGCCAGGTTCTTGGCGCCCACATCCCGGACGAGAAATGGGAAGAGATCAAAGCCCTTCTATAAGAAAGCCATCAGCCATCAGTAATCAGTAATCAGCTTCCACCGGATACCTGCTGCTTACTGACGGCTGACGGCTTTCATGGTTTGTTGTGAGCACGCTGCTCATGCTCGTTATTGTTATTTGTTTTTGTGAAATTTTGACTTTTGCTCAAATTGCCTTTATAATAGAGGTTTAGATTTTTGATGGATTTTACCCTGACAGAAGAGGCGGACATGAGAATCGGGTCGGGACATGATGTGCACCAGCTGGTGCCGGGGTTGCCCCTGGTGCTTGGAGGAGTTGCCGTTCCCTTTGAAAAAGGGCTGAAAGGTCACTCGGATGCCGATGTACTGGTCCATTCCCTGTGTGATGCCCTGCTCGGGGCTGCAGGACTTGGGGATATCGGCCACCATTTCCCTGATACCGATCCGCGGTTCAAGGGGATTTCCAGCCTGGTTCTACTTGCCCGGTGTATGGAACTCCTGAGTGAAAAGGGATTTGCCATTGTAAACAGTGACAGCACTGTTTTTGCCCAGGCCCCCAGGCTGGTGCCATTTAAAAAAGAGATGGAAAAAAAAATTGCCGCTGCTCTGGATATTTCTCCAGGCAGTGTCAATGTCAAGGCCACCACAACCGAAGGTCTTGGCTTTGCAGGAAGGGGTGAGGGGATCGGGGCCCACACCGTTGTTTTAATCACAGAGCGCGGTTTTCAAGTGTGACAGAATTCAGCCGAGGCAGACAGCATTGCCGGCGCTTTTCTCTCCGGGGTTTGAAAATGGTGCAACAGAATAATCAGGGAAATAGCGATGAGTTTAAGGATTTACAATACCCTTGCCGGCAGAAAAGAACCATTTGTTCCCATTGAAAAAGGCAGGGTGGGGATGTATGTGTGCGGCCCCACTGTGTATGACACCAGCCATATCGGCCATGCAAGGGCGGTTGTGGTGTTTGATGTGATTTACCGGTGGCTTGACCTGTCCGGGTATGATGTCTGTTATGTGAGAAATTTTACCGACATTGATGACAAGATCATCAAGAAGGCCAATGAAACCGGCCGGACCGCCCGGGAGATATCCGAGAAGTATATTGATGAATTTCACAGCGAGATGGATGCTTTGAATGTACTCAGGCCTACCATTGAGCCAAAGGCAACGGAACATGTCCAGGATATCATTGATTTTATCTCGCTTTTGATCGAAAAGAAAAAAGCCTACCATGTCCGGGGCAGTGATGTGTTCTTTTCCATCGATTCCTTTGACAACTACGGTACCCTGTCAAAGCGGAACCCCGACGACATGCAGGCCGGTTCGAGAATAGCCGTTGACGGCAACAAGAGAAATCCCCTGGATTTCACCCTGTGGAAGCCGGCAAAACCAGGGGAACCCGCCTGGGACAGTCCCTGGGGAAAGGGGCGGCCCGGGTGGCACATCGAGTGCTCTGCCATGAGCTACAAATACCTTGGCAGCGCCTTTGATATCCACGGCGGTGGAAAGGATCTGATCTTTCCCCACCATGAAAATGAGATCGCCCAGTCCAGGGCGGCCTTTGACGCTCCTTTTGTAAAATACTGGGTTCACAACGGCTTTGTTGACATCAACAACGAGAAAATGTCCAAATCCCTTGGCAATTTCACCATGATCAAGGATGTGCTTAAACGTTACAATTCTGAAGTGATAAGGCTTTTCCTGCTTTCCAAGCATTACAGAAGCCCCATTGACTACAATGAAGATTCCATGAACGAGGTGATCTTTGGCCTTGACAGAATATACGCCTTTCTCCAGAGGGTTGAAAAGACCGGCGCTCACAGAATGTGTTCTTCTCCGGGGCCTGACTGGGAAGAGTTTGTCCGTGCCATGGATGATGATTTTAACACGGCAAGGGGGCTTGCCGCCATATTTGAAACGGTGAAAAAAGGAAACCGGATCCTCGATGAAAACGGCGGTGGATCCCCCTCGGACTCTGTAAGGGAAACCCTTGCCGCCCTGTATTGTGATCTGAAGAAAATGGGCTCTGTCTTCGGGGTGATGTCCCAGGATGCCGGGGAATACTTCAGGGTGAAAAAAGAGGCCAAGGTGGCTGAACAGGCCATTGATCCAGCAGAGATAGAAACGCTTGTCACCCAGCGCATCCAAGCCAGGAAATCAAAGGATTTTGCCAGGGCTGACGAGATCAGAGACATGCTGGAAAAGAGGGGAGTCCTCCTCAGGGACGGCCCTGAAGGGACAACCTGGGAGATTGAATAAAACCGTCTGCCTGCCCCGGCACCTGGCGGGCACAGGATCACCGTTCAAGGCAGGATTTAAACCAGGCAGTGCTCTCACGGTCAAACTCCTGCTGGTCTTGTGGGTTTGACATCCTGTGGTCTCCGTTTTTCTGGATGATCACCCGTTTGGGCTCTTTTGCATTCCGGTAAATCGTGTACCCGTTTTCCACCGGCACGGTGCGGTCCCTGTCACCGTGGAACACCAGAACAGTGTCCAGCATAACTGTTTTGGCGGTGAGATCAAAGAGGAGGTTCTCTTTGAAAAAATCCAGGGGCAGGGCAGGGCGGTGTTCATTTCCCTTGAAAGGGATGGCTTCGATGGTGGCGCTTTTGACAGGGGCGGCACACACCACCATGCCACGGGGAGAACGGCTCTCTGCCTTGAGCCGGTGCCACGCTTCGATGCAGGCAGCCCCGCCAAGGCTGCTGCCAAAAAAAGCAAACCGGCGGTCTGTCAGTTTTAGTGACAGGATGTGATCCAGGCCGCTGATGAGGTCTTCTGCTCGCTTGTCCAGGGAGGTGTCAAACTCAAAGGTGCCGTCACTCTCACCGCACCCCCTGTGGTCAAACCGGAAAAAAGCAATTCCCGCCCTGGGCAGAAGTTCTGCCAGGGCGGTCTGTTTGGCCGACTCCTTTGACCCCTCCAGGCCGTGGGACCCGATAACCAGGGGCGGAGTACCCCGCCGGGGAAGGGACAACACCCCTTTCAATCTCTTATTGTCGCATGTAAAAACCGTTTCGATCGTCTTGACTGTCATCTTCTCACTCGTCTGTCATAGGTTTTTATAAGAAAGTCGTGTAATCCCGGCAGCCGATTCATAGAATAACAAATAAAAAATAATTTTCAATAATCAAATACTGATTACTGACGGCTGAAGGCTGACGGCTTTCATATAAAAAACAACCTTTTAACCCACTGGAACACAGGAATCGATGAGCATAAAAAAAAGAAAGACCTATGAACTGGAGATAATTGACCTGGCCTTTGGCGGCAGGGGACTGGCAAAACCCGACGGATTTCCCGTTTTTGTGGACCGTGCCCTTCCCGGGGATCGGGCCGTTGTCAAAATAGTCAAAAAGAAAAAACGCTTTGCCGAGGGCAGGGTGGTGACGCTTCTGGAGCCCTCCTCCATGAGAGAGGAAGCCCCCTGCGGTTATGTGGGGTATTGCGGGGGATGCAAATGGCAGCAGCTGCCCTATGAAACCCAGCTTGTGTATAAAAAACGGCATGTCGTGGAGTCCATCGAGCATATTGCCCTGTTAAAGGATGTTGTGGTGAAGGATGTACTGCCGTCCACAAATATTTTCCAGTTCCGGAACAAGATGGAGTTCACCTGCAGTGACCGGCGCTGGCTGCCCCCGGAAGAGCTGGACAATCCCGATATTAAAAAGGATTTCGGCATCGGGCTCCATGTGCCCGGAGCCTTTGACAAGGTGATTGATATCCAGGAGTGCCATATCCAGCCTTTTGAGGGAAACCGGATACTTGACCAGGTGCGGCGGTTCATCAAGGCTTCCGACCTTCCCGCCTACAACCTTTCCACCCATGAAGGGTTCTGGCGGTTTTTGATGTTGCGTCATTCGGTGGCCTTTGACACATGGATGGTCAATATTGTGACCAGGGAGGAGAACGATGAACTCCTCGGTTTCCTGGCCGAACAGCTCATGGAGAAATTTCCCAATATCGGTTCCGTGGTCAACAACGTCACGGCAAAAAAATCCGGGGTGGCAACCGGGGAGTATGAAAAACTTCTGGCCGGAAAACCGTGCATCCAGGAGAAGCTCGGCGACTATCTCTTTGAAATCTCTGCCAACTCTTTTTTTCAGACCAACACCAGGGGGGCGGAACAGCTCTATTCCGTGGTGTCCCGGTATGCCGCCCTTTCCGGCTCTGAAACCGTGGTGGATCTCTACTCCGGCACAGGCACCATCCCCATATGGCTCTCCAGCATGGCTGCCAGGGTTGTCGGCATTGAAATCGTTGACAGCGCTGTCAGGGATGCCGTTAAAAACGCCGCCCTTAACAGTATTGACAATTGTGAATTCCATACAGGGGACATAAAGGACATTCTTCCCGGGGTGGGTCAACAATGCGATGTCATGATCATTGATCCGCCGAGGGTCGGCATGCACAAGGATGTTGTCGCCCAGGTGCTGGCCATTGCCCCTGGAAAGATTGTCTATGTGTCGTGCAACCCGGCAACCCTTGCAAGGGATATCGGGATGCTGAAATCACGGTACAAAGTGGTGGAGGTGCAGCCGGTGGATTTGTTTCCCCACACCTTTCACATTGAGTCCGTGGCCCTCCTCGAAGCGGTTTAGCCGTTTTTTCGGCCTTTCCGGCCGGGGAACGGCAGCAACAACCATCCTCCGGCCCAAAATAACTATCAGTGCTGGCCGGATTCCCCGGCGGTCTTTGGAAGTGTCTCATCTCCGGCCTCTTGGGACGGCTGGGCAAAGAGGCAGCTGAGAATCAGCATGTCATCTTCATACTCTGAGTTTACCTGGAAGGGCAGTTTTTTAAAGAGCCGGATCATCCCCTTGTTCTGGGGGGAGGTGTAGGCAATCAATCCTTTGATGCCGTTGCTCTGGGCCGCCTCGGCCAGTTTTCTCTGGAGCAGCTGTGCCAGTCCCGCCCCCTGCCACTCGGTTGAAACGGAAAATGCGATTTCCGCCATGTTTACCACCGGGTTGCAGAGGTACTCGCCAACGGCGATGATCTTTTCAAATCCCAGTTCCCCCACAACGGCAACAATGGTCAGGTCGTTGATATAGTCGATTTCAAAGGTCGTATTGATCTGATCCCTGACAAAGCTGGTTTTTTCATGGAAAAAACGGGAGATGACATCTTTGCGGTTCATGGTGTAGTAGTGTTCCTGGACACCCCGTTCATCAACCGGTTTGGCGGGTCTCAAGGTGACGGTATGGCCGTTGACCTGCACCGTCTCTTCAAGTCTCAGGGGATAGACCCCCTTGATGGCATCCTTCAGCTTCCGGTTGACATCGATAAAATCCATCTCCCTGGCCTTTTCAAACAGCTCGTTGCGGAAATCGGGATGGGCGATGCTGATGAGGGCAAGGGCCCTTTCCTGGATGTTTTTGCCAAAGAGGTTGACGATGCCGTACTCCGTTACAACGTACTGCACCTCTCCCCTGGGCACAACCACGGCGGTGTTGTCGAGAAAGGGGACGATCCGGCTTAGTTTGCCGTGGTCCGATGTGGAGGTGAGCATGATGATGGATTTTCCGTCTCTGGCCATGGCGGCACCCCTGATAAAATCCATCATGCCGTTGACCCCGGAAAAGTTGTTCCGGAGCAGGGCATCTGCGGCAATCTGGCCGGTGAGGTCAATGGCCATGGCCGTGTTCATGGAAACCATGGCGTTGTGCCTGGCGATGATTCCCGGATTATTAATATAGTCGGAGGGGTGGAACTCGATGGAGGGGTTGTCATTGATGTATTCGTAGAAGAGGGAAGAGCCCACGGCGCTGCTGGCAACGAGCTTGTCGTTGTTAAACCCCTTTTTCTTGTTGGTGACAACCCCCATGGAGACCAGGCGCATGATCCCGTCGGTGAGGTAGTGGGTGTGAACTCCCAGGTCATTCTTGTCTGACAGGCACAGCAGGGTGGCATTGGTTGTTGCGCCAAGGCTTGTCTGGATGGTCGACCCGTCCTTGATGAGCTTGGAGATGTGTTTGGCAATGGTGTTGGCCGTTTCAAGGTCCGGCATCTCCTCTTTGGTGAGGATCTCTTCTTCATGCTCGACAACATAGTGGACATCGTTTACATGGATGAAGCTGCGGCCAAGCACCCTTGGCATGCAGGGGTTGATCTGTGCAATGACCATGTCAGCGGATTCCGCCGCCGATTTTGTGATGTCCACGGAGACCCCGAGACTCATCCACCCGAAATCATCCGGCGGAGAGACCTGGATCAGCGCGGCGTTGATGGGGAGCCTCCGTGTTTTAAACAGTCTGGGGATCTGGGAGAGGTTGATGGGGGTGAGAAATCTGGCATTTTTTTTCAGCTGCCGGGGCTGGGCAGATCCCAGGTAGAAGGATCGGATGTTGA
The DNA here is from genome assembly GCA_046496975.1 of Desulfobacteraceae bacterium. Lineage (GTDB taxonomy): Bacteria > Desulfobacterota > Desulfobacteria > Desulfobacterales > Desulfobacteraceae > DATFJZ01. The sequence continues at coordinate 9,434 of JAWOGI010000215.1, forward strand.
ACTGTCTGGAATGGGATTTGTTGGCGATCAATGTGATGGGCGTGCTTTCCAGACTCAGCAGTCTGACGATTTCCAGGTCTGTGAATTTTGCAGAGAGCCTGGAGAGCGCCTTGACAAGATGCTGGGGTTCCCCGCAGGATGAGCTGATAAATACCCTCTGTCCGGGTTTTATCTTGCGAATGGCTTCGTCGGCAGTGCACCGTTTTTCAACGTAGTTGTCTGCCCAGTAGGCTGTTTTTGGCATGGGTGCCTCCTTTTTTTGCAGGAAGTATACACCAAAAATTCCCGGCGGCAAAGGAAAATCAGGCTTGGTCATAACATCGGCCACTTGTCACATTTGGCGGGCCAACGGGGTCAGCAGGGCAAAAAAAAAGCAATTGCTCTTGTATGGAATTTGAAAAAATACTATAGTGTTGTGGAGTGAAACTGTCGGTGGTGATACTTAACAGCGAATTTTGAGTGGCGGAGATCCTATGCAAATCGTGATATGTGGTGGAAAAGGACAGCTTGGCAGTGATTGTAAAAGGGTTTTTCAAAAGGAACACCGGGTAAACATCCTTGACCGGCCCGATTTTGATATAACCGACAAGGATTCGGTGAAACGGACAATACCAGGGCTGGCTCCTGATATTGTTATCAATTGTGCCGCTTATACCAATGTGGACCAGTGCGAGAACGACAAAGATGCCGCGTTTGATGTCAATGCCAACGGTCCAAAAAACCTTGCAAGGGCCTGTTCACAAGTTGCTGCCCGGCTGATCCACCTCTCCACGGACTATGTTTTCAATGGGGAAAAAATCCCGCCTGATTCCTACCGGGAGGATGATGTCCCCGCCCCCCTTTCGGTTTACGGACACACCAAGCTTGAAGGGGAAAAACAGGTTCGGCAGAACATGGACAACTACGCCGTTGTCAGGACGGCATGGCTCTACGGATCCGCAGGGGGAAATTTTTTGAAGACAATGCTCAGGCTTGCCGCGGCAGACCCGGAGCGAACGATAAAAGTGGTGGATGATCAGTTCGGCTCTCCCACCTGGTCCCTCCGCCTTGCCTTGCAGATCGAAAAACTGGCCTTCCACGGTGGAAACGGGGTTTACCATGCAAGCTCCCAGGGCTATTGCTCGTGGTATGAACTTGCCTCTTATTTTTTAAAAAAAATGGAGGTAAAACACGCCGTTGTTCCCTGCTCAACCCGGGAATTTCCTACTCCGGCACCAAGGCCGGCAAATTCCATCCTGGAAAATGCAAGGCTGAAAAAGGAGACTATCAACATCATGACAGGCTGGCGTCACGGGGTTGACCAGTTTGTATCACGCTACAGGCAAGAACTTTTACAGTCGTGCTGACCCTCCGGACTGGGAATCGTTCCATCATTCAGAACAGGAGAATCTGCGATGGATCTGTTTTGAAACGATTTCCCTTCTTCCCTGGTGCCCGGGGGCACCGCTTCCCATCAAACCGTTTTTAGCAGTAATCCGTGGGCGCATTTTAATTTTTCAGGCATCAAGCTGATTTCCGGGCACCCTTCTGACGAAAACAGCCTGCTGCCGGGAAAAACAGGAGTGAGCCCGGCAGGCGTGGGGATTGGCTTGTGACTGGCGTCAGATTCTTTTGCTGTATGGCCGGTATTATGGGCAGGGCCGGGCTGTTCCATGAATTTTTTACTTGCGATTTTTCTTTTTCAGATGTATTTAATGATCCATTGAGTGTTAGATAGTAAATGCTGAATATTTAATAAATTATATTTAATTGGTGTTGAGGTGCGATATGGGAATACACGAACGTAAGCAGAGGGAAAAAGAGCAGAGACGCAATGAAATCATGGAGGCTGCCAGAAAGATCTTTTCCGCCAAGGGATTCAACCGCTCAACCATGGAAGAGATCGCAACGGAAGCGGAACTGAGTCCGGGAACCCTCTACCTCTACTTTAAAAACAAAGAAGAACTCCATACCTCACTGTCCATTGATATTCTTCAGTATCTGACGCAAAAGATAAAGAAATTTGTCAACAAAGAGGAGATGGATGCAAGGGAAAAACTCGATGCGTTGAAAAATGTCTTTATTGAGGTCTATGATTATGACGCCATGGTATTGATCAACTTGTTTCATCTGCAGGCTGGAGAAACCCTGAAAAATCTTTCAGGGGATCTGCTCCAGCTCTTGAAAGTCACGTCTGCCGAAGCTTTGGGCGCCATCAGCGCCATTACCCAGGAGGGAATAGAACAGGGCCTTTTTGTAAAAAAACACCCTGTCGCCCTGGCTGATATCATCTGGGCAACCTATTCCGGGGTCGTCTTGTGGGTGGACAGTAAACGGCTTCTCAATGATGAAAAGGACTTTGTCAAGCAGACCCTTGATACGGCCTTTGAGATTATGGCAGAGGGGTTGTCTGCAAGATAACCATGGATCTGTTTTTTTCTGTCAGGTACTGAACCCTCTTTTATTTGCAGAGGCGGTGGATTGTCTGGGCGTGCCACTCCCCCCTTCCGGAAAAAGTCGGTATGCCCTGTTCTTTCAGGTATGAAGCGATCTCGGCAAAGGTTGCCCGCTGCTTTCGCATGTTTTTTATGGTGGAGATAATTTCCTCTTTGGTGTACCGGGCCGCTGATTCACTGGCGGCTTCGGGTGCTTTTTCAACGCCGCCGCCGGTGGCTTTGGTTTCAAGGCCAGAAGTTGTATTGTCCGTGAGAAAAGAGTTGAGTCCCTGGAAAAACATTTCCATTGCGCTGTTCTTTGCCGCTTCAGACTTGGCAAGCTGTTCCTGGGATTCGGTTATCCTTTCAATGCAGCTGGCGATCTGGGAGATGTTTTCGCTTATAAACGGAAGTGTCTCTTTTATCTCATCGGAGATTTTGTACTGGCTCTGTATGGGGGGGGATCTCCGGTCAGCCATTTTCCGCCGCTCCGCACCGGGTTGAAGAGGAGGGCCGATGTTCTTTCGGCCTGTCCCTTGCTGCCGCTGGCTCTGATCTTTTTGACTGCTTCGCAGGTTTTTTAGAAAGTCACTCATATATCCTCCTGAAATAAAGTGTTTGTTCCTGGGTAGGATGATGATCAGATTAAAATTTTCCAGAATGTGGTTTACGTATTCAAGGTGCGCTAGTGGGATCATGGTGTTTGGGGGCCTGGTCATACCATGGCCCGCCAAATGTAAAGAGCGGCCCATGGTATGACCAGGCCCGGTTTCTGGTAAACGAATTTTTTGAATGACAGAAGTGTGCTGATGTGGATTTATAAACTATCAGCTGTTTATTTTTTGTGCTGTTTTTATACTATAGAAGAAATTCAGGATGTCAAGTGCTAATGCAAAAAAAAACAGCCCTTTTTCATTGGCTTCAACATCCCGGTTGGCAGGTCTTGTGTCTCTTTACAGTTGACATCGGCGCTGTCTCATATTAAAAAACTCTATTTGCTCTCTGGAAAAAGATAGGCATTCTTAGTTACAGAATGCCAACAATCCAGATTGTTTTGTGAGATAAAACACAACAGACCCCGCAGCCCAAGGAGGAGTGAATGACCCTGCTGCACCGACCGGTAACTCCCGGAAAAAAAAGTGTGAAGCGGATTTGCATAAAATTGATCTTTATCCTGCTTGGCCGGGCCTTCCAGTCTGCCTCCCGGAAAGATCCTGTGATTCGAAAAGAAATCCTCTCCTGGAAGGAGGGGGCAGCCATTGCGATGACGGTTTTGCCCCATGGCCCTTCTCTCCAACTTGAAAAAAAGCAGGAGAGGCTGATCTTTAAATGGTTTTCATCGGAAAAAAACGATCTTGAGATCTGTTTTCGCAATGTCGAGTCCGCTTTTATGGTCCTGACACCCCGGATGGGTGCGGCTCGGGCGTTTGCTGAAAAGAGAATACGCGTCAGGGGCGATCTTGGTATGTGCATGTCATTTACAAGGGCGTTGAATGAGCTCCTTGCTGTTCTTTACCCCCGTTTTGTGGTCAAAAGGCTTGTAAAACGGGTTCCGGTTCTGGATGGAAAAAAGATCGGCCTGAGGATCTGGCTGTACACCCTGGGGATTGTGACAGGGCGATAACTGCGACACACCTGCTCTCTGCAGGGACAACCAAACCTGGTCCTTTGGGATCGTGATTTTCATTTTAAGGAGTTTTTATGGTGCCGTCATATTACGAGTATTACAACCCGGTAAAGATTCTCTCGGGAAACAAGGCCCTTGAGAACCTGGCCTCTGAACTGGAATTCTTCGGAGTTGGCCGTCCCCTTGTTATCACGGACAGGGGGGTTGCAAAAGCAGGGCTTGTAAAGCTGGTGAAAAAAGGGTTTGCCGGCTCCGGCATGACCATCGGGGCTGTTTTTGATGAGGTCCCCCAGGACTCGTCAATCAAGGTGGTCAGCAGACTTGCCACTATTTTCCGGAAAAACAGGTGCGATTGTATCGTGGCAGTGGGCGGCGGTTCTGTGATTGACACGGCCAAGGGGGTCAATATCCTCGTTACCGAAGAAGCCGACGACCTGCTGCCCTTTGCAGGTGCTGACATGCTTAAAACCCCCATGAGACCCCTGGCGGTGGTTCCCACCACTGCCGGCACCGGTTCAGAGATGACGGGGGTGGCCGTGATATCCGACGTGGAACGAAATGTCAAAATGGTCTTTAGCTCTTCTTATCTCCTGCCGACAATAGCCCTTCTCGATCCCAGGATGACCCTCTCCCTTTCCCCTGAAATGACAGCAGCAACGGGCATGGACGCCATGGCCCATGCCGTTGAGGGGTTCCTCTCCCTGCAGAAAAACCCCATGAGCGATGCCTGTTCCTTTGCCGCCATTGAGCTGATCAGGGAAAATCTCATTGAGGCGGTGAAAAACGGCGATGACCCGGACCACCGTTTTGCCATGGCAAATGCCGCCGCACTGGCCGGCGCCTCGTTTTCCAATGCCATGGTGGGAATGGTCCACGCCCTGGGCCATGCCGCCGGAGGGATCTGCCGTGTCTCCCACGGCGTTGCCATGAATATCTTTCTTCCCTTTGGTCTTGAGTACAACCTGTCAGAGCGTGAAATGGAGACAGCACGGCTTTTGCTGCCCGTTGCCGGTCCTGACATCTATGCAAGAACCCCGGAGAGCCGAAGGGCGAAAAAAACCATTGAGCACATCAAAGCACTTCAGCAGACCCTGCACGATCTGTGTGCGCTTCCCATGACCCTGGAACAGGCCGGGGTGCCCCGGCACAAGCTTCCCTTGATCGCAGACCTTGCCATCAACGATCCGGCCTTGATGATGAACCCCAGGGAGATGGAGAGGGAAGATGCCCTGGAAATATTGTACCAGGCCTTCGTATAAAAAGGGTAATCAAGACCGTAAAACGAGGTAAAGAGTATGGATGAGATAACAGGCGCCGTCAACAGGATCATTGACATCGACCTTTCGGAAAAAATATATTCGGTGTTCACCGTCACAGACCAGGAGCGCAAGGCGTTTCTCGGGGGAAAGGGGCTTGGCGTAAAGCTGTTGTATGACAGGCTGGTGCCGGGGATTGATCCCCTGGAAGAGGAGAATATCATTGCCGTGATGCCGGGGGTTCTGGCAGGGACCGGTGCTGTCTGTTCCGGGCGGTTTGATGCGGTGTTCAAATCCCCCCTCACCGGAATCATGGCCTCCTCATCCTGCGGCGGCCCCTTTGGCACCCGTCTCAAAACCGCCGGGTACGGCGGGGTGCTGATCAGGGGAAGTGCCCATGAGCCCTGCCTTGTCCGCATTGACCATGAAGGAGTTGTTTTTTGTCCGGGTGACCATCTCTGGGGGCTGGACACCGAACAAACCCAAAAGAAGATTGTTTCCCATCAAAAAGAGGCGGCCCTTGTCATGGGACCTGCCGGCGAGAACCTGGTCAGGTTTGCCAATGCCGCTTCAGCAGACCGGTTTTTCGGCAGGGGAGGACTTGGGGCTGTCATGGGGTCCAAGAACCTCAAAGGGGTGGTTGTCCGGGGCGGAGCCTTCAAGATAGTACCCCATGATCCCGCTGGGTTTAAAGCGGTGAAAGAGACGGCAGAGACCTATATTCGCCGGAACCCCGTCTCCCTCTCCATGGGAAAGTATGGAACGGCTGTGAATGTCAACCCGGTGAACCGGGCCAAGAGTCTGCCGGTCTGGAACTTTTCCCTGGGAAGCCATGCCCGGGCGGTGCAAATCACCGGAGAGATGATTAAAAAGCAGCACAAAACATCCATCCACACCTGCAAGCCCTGTTCGATCATGTGCGGCCGCAGGGGGGTATTCGGGGAAAGAAAAACCAGCGTGCCCGAGTATGAAACCCTGGCCCTTCTCGGGGCCAACCTGGGAATCTTCGACCGGGAGAAGATCTCAGAATTCAATGATCTCTGCAACCGGTTCGGTCTGGACACCATCTCTGCCGGGGGAACCCTTGCCTGGGTAATGGAAGCCGGGGAAAAAAAGTATATAGAGACGGACCTGGAATTCGGCAGCCATGGGGGGATTTGCCGGGCATTGACGGACATAGCCATGGGCCGCGGGTTTGGAAAGGAGATGGGGCTTGGATCCAGGGCCCTTGCCGAAAAATACGGGGGCAAGGAGTTTGCCATTCAGGTGAAAGGGCTTGAGATGGCAGGCTACGATCCCCGGGGGTGCTACGGCCAGGGGCTGGCCTATGCCGTGGCCAACAGGGGTGCATGCCACCTTTCCGCCTCCCTCATGGCGTTTGAGCTCTTCCTGGATCTGCTCAAGCCGGACAGTGTCAAGGCAAAGGCCGAATTTGTCTGGTTTGTTGAAAATCTCACAGCAGGAATCAACTCTCTGCAGACCTGTCAATTCACCATGTACGCCTACACCCTTGAACCGTTTCTTGCGCGGCATACGCCCCGGCCTGTGCTGAAATTCTTAATGCAGAACCTTCCCTTTCTTGCCCTGAAGCTCATGGATTTTTCCATCTACCCCCGGCTTTTCACCTCGGTGACCGGTATAAAGATCTCTTCAAAACAGTTTCTCCGGGCTGGAGAGCGGATTCATCTTCTCGAACGGTACATGAATACCCGGGAAGGGATCGGCCGGAAGGACGACACCCTTCCCGACAGGATGCTCTTCGAGGTGATTCCAGGGGACGAAGAAAAGCGGATGGTGCCCCTGGACCAGATGGTAAAGCAATATTATAAAAAAAGGGGATACGATTCAAGGGGGGTCCCCAGACCCTCCTGTCTGAAACGATGATATAGTTAAGTTTGGGAATGAAACCGGTAAGCTCCCGGCCTTGTTGGGAAGCAATCCCCTATTTTGTGTGCGGAGAGTAAAAAAAATTCTGTCTGCCCTGTTCAACATCGAGACAGCGGCCAGGCGGCGCAGACAGACAGGGAGTTACTCTGCATCGCCGCCGGCGAGAAGCCTGGTGGTCTCTTTCTGGATGCAGAAATAGATATCATCATCACCGCCGAATATATCAACCACATCCCTGTGGTCCACGAGTTTTTCAATGATAAAGGCTGTGATGTAGAGGCTGACAATATTGGGGTTTGAGACAAGGGTCCGGTAGGGGGCAATCTGGTAATCGATTTCAAAATCCTCGGCCTTGCACAGGGTTTCCAGGGTTTTTTTAATCTGCTCCTGAATGGAGTTCTTGCTCACCGTCTCGATGAGACCGTTTTCAATGAGCTTCATGGCGACCCTGCTGCTGTATGTATCTATCTGCTCTTTGACAGCACTGATGGTCTCTGTTTTCTCTTTCTCCCTGGAGGACTCGATTTTAGAGAGAAGCTTTGATTCTCGGTTGCCAACTTGAAATGTTTTCCCCATGACGCTGTCCTTTTTTTATGTTTTAAATCTTGCCGTGTATTGAAAATGTAAATTTTTTTGTTCGCTGTTTTCGTTTTTTTTACTTGATCTTCCAGGTGGTATGCTTTCCTGTCCCCCTAAGGCCATGTTTCTCTTTCTTATAATCCATAATACGTTCATGTTTCAAGATAAAAATTATTTCTGTTTCCTCTTTCATTTTCTCCGGTGCCGTCATCAGGGCATTCGTATCAAGATTTTTTTTATATGAAAGTCGTGTAATCCCGGCAGCCGATTCGGGGTATTGCCCTACGCTCATTCTCGCAGCCCGTCCATGGGCTGCTCCGAGGTGAGCGGCAGCTGTTTAGAGCATCCATGCTCACAGCTACCGCTCAAAACCGCTACGGGCAAAACCCCAAACCGGCTGCCTCTAATTCGACTTTCTATTTTTGTTGTGCCCGCAGGGCATGG
>JAWOGI010000392.1:0-4090 GCA_046496975.1 Desulfobacteraceae bacterium
GAACAAATTCATATAATTATCGCAGGCGACGAGCACAGCCCAGTATCGTTCAAATTCTCCAGGAAGAGGCTGTTGATCTCCGCCATAGTGGGTTTCTTCTGCGCCTGCGCCTTGCTGTCGACGGGATTTTTCACCAGCGGACTGTTTGCCCACAATACGATACTGACCAAGAAAATGTCCTCTGCCCGGGAGGAGGTCGAAGCAACACGCAGCGCCAACGCCCTTCTCGAGGAGCGGCTCAGCAAAATGGTCGCCAGCCATGAGAAAGCTCTGGAGGACCTGAGAAAAGAGAACGAACTGCAGATCTCCCGCATAGAACTTGAAAGCAACAGAAGGATAGCGGCACTGGAAAAGATGAATCTCGAGCAGGAAATGTCCTTCAAGGAGGAAAGAGATCTCCTCCTCTCCACCGCGGTAAGCGAACTCAACGCCCGCAGCGAGATCATCGAAAACGTCATCAACGACATCGGCATCGAAATACAGCCCGAACAAAAAGGTTCACAAAAGAACAGCGGCGGCCCCTTCGTCGCCGCCGAAAACAGCGTCTACGTATATACCAATACTTCCAAAATCCGGGCTCGATCATACCTGGGGCCATATCCGCCGGATTGGCGGTCGGCCCTTCATCCGGGGATAAGTGACGAATGGCATCCCCAGGAGACATGGGATATACGAAAAGGTATCTATTCACGGTGGCAGTGACTTTTTTTTAACACTTTAGTCAACAGTAGCAACTCCATTCTCCTCTGTCAAACTAATCTTACAGCATGCAGCAATTCTAATTGAAGACCCTGCCAATGAGTTTTTTTTTATATGAAAGTCGTGGTGCGCCGGCAGCCGTCAAAATCGGGAGGGGTGATTATCTGCTTGACTTATGATGCCATGATCAGTAATTTGTGGTTTAATGAAAACTCAACCAGCGGATTTGACTGCAATTTACAAGGAACATACCATGGAACCAACCTCCACAAAAAAAACAAAACGTGGCATAGCAGCAAAAATATCAATGATCTGCGGGATCATTATCTTTCTTCTTCTAACCAGTACGGCCCTGCTGTTTCTCACCCTTGAATCCCGTCTCATCGATTTCATCATCGACACCCATATCTCAAAAACGGAAAACACAATTGACCGCTTTGGCGAGCAGCAGAAACAAGAGTTAAAGAAAAAATACAAACTCAGTGCCGCCATCTCAAGCACCATGGCTGCCCCGTTTTTGTACAATTTTGATTCAAACGGACTGCTGAAAATTTTTCGCGGGTATATGGACATGCCGGAAATCAAGGCGCTGGAAGTGGTGGATTCCGGCGGAAATCCCTTTGCAGCGCTGTGGAAGGAGAACGGTATCAAGGAGGGTACAAAACTGCCCGACACCATCTTTGTTGATCAGGATCTCTCCTTCCAGGCGGATGCCGTCTCCAATGACGAACTCATGGGCAAGGTTAAACTGTTTTACACCGATGAAATGGTGGTCACCCAGATTGAGCAGGACAAGCAAGCCGTGGAAAAAGAAATCGCCCAGTTTCGGCAGACCATCAAAAAAAGAATGAAAAATGCCTTTTTCATCCAGAGTATTGCCCTTTTTTCCATTGTCATCATCCTTGTCCTTGTTCTGATTTTCAGCTTAAAAATCGGCGTAACCATACCCATTAAAGAAGTGACCAATGGATTAAAAGATATTGCCAAGGGTGACGGCGACCTGACAAAACGCCTGACAATCAAGAAAATGGATGAAATCGGAGAATTGTCAACCTGGTTTAACAGCTTTATTGAAAAAATTCAGACCATCATCGGCGATGTTGCCGCCAATGCCGGCAGCCTGAACCAGTCATCCACAGATCTCTCTGCCGTTTCCCGGGAGATGGCATCCGGGGCTGACCAGACCTTGCAAAAAGCCAATGCTGTGACAAAGGCCGGAGAACAGATGAACGACAATATCGGTTCCGTTGCCAAATCCATGGAAGAATCCTCGAACAATCTCAACACGATTTCATCGGCCGCAGAAGAGATGACAGCCACCATCGGTGAAATTGCCCGGAATACCGAACAGGCAAAGCAGATCACCGAAAGTGCTGTTTCCCAGGCTGACCAGGCATCCGGCCAGATGGCGGAACTCGACAAGGGTGCCCGGGATATCAACCAGGTAATTGAATCCATCACAGACATCTCGGAACAGGTCAATCTGCTGGCCTTGAATGCCACCATCGAGGCGGCAAGGGCAGGCGAGGCAGGAAAAGGGTTTGCCGTGGTCGCCAACGAAATCAAAGAGCTGGCCAGGCAGACGGCAACGGCCACCGGTGATATCAAGGATAAAGTCACGGGAATACAAAGTTCCAGCAAGGGCACCATCGAGGCGATCAGCAGTATCACCAAGGTGGTCAACGATGTCAACGGAATTGTCGCCACCATTGCCTCTGCAGTGGAAGAGCAGTCGGCAACCACCAGCGAAATTTCCAGCAATGTCGCCGAAGTCTCCAGCGGAATCTCCCGGGTGAATGAAAATACCGCTCAAAGCTCCACGGCGGCATCGGAAATCGTCCTTGAGATCCGGGATGTGACCCGGGCGGCCGAAGAGATGTCCGGCAGCAGCACAAAGGTCCACACCAGTGCAGGAGAATTGTCCGCCCTTGCCGAAGAACTCAATGAAATGGTCGGCAGATTCAAGATATGAGAGACCCATTGCAACCAACGGTAAGTATCAGGCCTGACCCCACCCCAGAAAATTTAAAAAGGGAAATATGAGATAAATGCCTGCAGATGATTTCATGACAATATCGGATTTTGCAAACGAGCTCAATGTTGACATCTCCAGTGTGTCGTTCTGGCTCACCAGGTTCGCAGACTATCTTCCCGGCATGGTGGACAAGGAGAAAGAGCTGTATAAAAAGGAGACCTTAACCGATCTGCTGTTTATTGCAGAGAAGATCCAGGCAGGTGAGCTGCCTTCAAAAATTGCAAGCCAGCTTCACAAAAAACAGATGGAATCTACCAACCAGCCCCCTTCCCTGGAAGAGGCAGGCGAGCCCCCCCTGGCATTTCTCGCCCCGTTTCTTGAAAAAATAGCAGGACAGCAGGAGAGAATTGCGTCGGCCCATGAAAAAAGGGCGGAATCGGAATCGAGAAAGGCCTCTGCCATTGAAAAAAGGGCTGAAGCGGAATCAAAAAAAGCGGCGGCCATGAACAACATTGCCAACGCCCTTCAGCACATGAAACATGAGGTGTTTCCCGGATCACCTGCTGGAAACCTTATCAATCACGCAGCAGAAGCAGTGGCCCTTGATCAGGACACCGGAACCGGGGAAGCCTTTCAGGAAACCGATGATACCGAAACCGTTGCCATGGATGACCTCTCCCTCCTCGTTGACAGCCAGGCACCTGCGCCGGAGCAGAAACAAGAGGCCGGCCCGCCGGACGTACCTGCCGCTGCCATGGACGACCTCTCCCTCCTCGTTGACAGCCAGTCACCTGGGCCGGAGCAGAAACAAGAGCCCGGCCCGTCGGACGCACCTGCCGCCGCCATGGACGACCTCTCCCTCCTCGTTGAAAAAAAGAGACCGGACCTGAACACCTCGGTTACCCTTGAGGAAGATTTTAAAAAATACAAATCCGAAATCATCAATATCATCATCAAGCTGAAAAAAGAGGGATTCACCATTGATGAAACCACTGCTTTGTTTAACGACGAAGAAATAAAGCCCCTTTCGGGAAAAAGCAGGTGGAGCAGCAAGGCCATCGGGCAGATCTACAAATTCATCGACTCTGTGAGCGCCAAGTCATAGACAAGGTCATCTCCGGGCTTGGTCATAACATCGGCCGTTCGTCACATTTGGCGGGCCAACGGGGTCAGGCTTTTGTTATTGACGTTATCGGACAGAACAGCACAATCAAACCACAAAGCACACGATAATGTTAATAACGAAAAGGTGACCCCACCCCAGAGGGTGGCCGATGTTATGACCAAGCCCTCATCTCCTATCACCTGAGTCTCACACCTTAAATTTTGCCATCATCTCCCCGAGTTTTTTGGCAAGGCCGGAGAGCTCTTCGGCATTGATCTTCACCTGGGAGCTGGAGTTGGCCATTTCACCGG
>JAWOGI010000012.1:0-4204 GCA_046496975.1 Desulfobacteraceae bacterium
TGATTTGTCAATCCTTTCTGCCGGGCGTAACGCCCCAGGGGGGATCACCGGGACGTTACTATGGAGGCGTCCACGGCAATGGGCTGGCCATTGCTGATGATCAGGGGGTTGATATCAATCTCCTGAAAGTCGGGGTTTTCCCAGCCAAGGCGGCCAATGGTTACAAGGATATCGGCTGTTTTGTTTCTGTCACTCTTTTGAGCCCCCCTGAAGCCGTTTAACAACTTCTGGCTTTTGAGGTTGTTGATCATCTCCAGGGCCTCACCATGGTCCAGGGGGGCCACCCGGAACAGCACATCATCGAGAATTTCCGCCATCACGCCGCCCATGCCAAGCATGACACAGGGACCGAACTGGGGATCCCTGACAAGGCCGGCGATGAGCTCGACATCTGCCTTGACCTGCTGCTGCACGAGGATTTTTCCCGAGCTGCTGACGGCTTTTTCCAGGCTTAGAAATTGGGTTTCCACTTCCGCCGTCGAGGTGATGTTCAACCTCACCAGCCCTGATTCGGTTTTGTGCACCATATCGGGGAGAAGGCCTTTCATCACCACTGGAAAACCGAGCTGCTGCGCCTGCTCTCTTGCCTGATCCACGGATTCAACAATATATTCTTCTGTGACGGGGATGTGGGCCTCTGACAGGATCTGTTTGGAGAGATATTCGTCTATGACGGTGGAAGCGGTATCCCCAGGGGCACTGGTTTCCATGGCAGGGACCCGGCAGAAATCACCGGGGAGCTTGCCGGAATCAGCGGCCTTCCGCCTGGCAAAAAGGGCATCCATGCATTCAACGGCACGGGTTATTTCACGGAAAACCGGTACGCCTGCCCTGTTGCACTGTTCCTGGAACTCAAGGGCATTGTCCTTTTTGCCCAGGAGCCAGCAGAAGAGGGGTTTGCCGGCGGCTTTTGCCTCTTGTGCCAGGGTTTCGATGTCAAGGTTCAGGGCAAATCCGCCGGAAAAGGCATGGATAAAGATGCCGTCCACCTGGGGATCGCTGCAGACGGCCCGAACAGCTTCCCCGTAGGCCTTTTCTGCGCCGTGGCGCTCCACGGCCGGCCACAGATCTATGGGGTTGGCAACGGGCATCCAGTCGGGGAAAATCGTTTCAAGATGTTCTCTGCTGGCATGGGACAGCGAGGCAAGGGTCAGGTCGGTGTTGTCGATGAAATCCGACGAAACAATGCCTGCTCCGCCGGTGTAAGTCACCACGGCGATTCTTTTCTCTTTGCCCGGGGGATCGGGATAGGCGGCCAAGGAACGGCAGATGTCCATCATCTGGTGAAAATCCGCTGCCTGGATTACCCCGGCCTGGGCCATGGCCCCCTTGATAATCTCATTGTTTCCCGCCATGCTGGCCGTGTGGCCCATGGCGGCCCTGGCCCCCTGTTCGCTCTTTCCCCCCTTGAGAAGGACAACGGGCTTGTCGCTCCGGCTGCAGATCTCCATGAATTTCCTGCCGTTGACAAGGGATTCGAGGTACAGGCCGATCACCCGGGTGTCCGGGTCCTTTACCAGGTATTCGAGTATTTCACATTCGTTGACATCCATCTTGTTGCCAAGGGAGCAGACCTTGCTGATTCCCATGCGCTTATGGGACATGGTGTCTATGAGAAACGCGCCGGAGAGCATGCCGCTCTGGACCACCAGGGAGACATCTCCGGGAACCAGGTCGTCCCATATTGTCGGGGAGACAAACGAGAGGATCTTTTCGTTGACAATGTCCACAAGGCCCATGCAGTTGGGGCCCCATAACCGGATGCCGTTCTTTCCGGCAAAGGCTGCCAGCTCTTCCTGCATCTTTTTCCCCTCTTCCCCGGATTCGGCAAATCCGCTGGACTCGATAATTACCCCTTTAATTCCCTTTTCAGCGCACTCTTTGAGCATTGGAAAGACGAATTTCCCCGGAACAAACACAATGGCAATATCCACCGGCTCCTGGATTTCGCTTACCGAAGCGTAACAGTGAAGACCTTCAATCTCCCTGTACCGGGGATTGACAGGGTAAATCCCTCTCTTGAACCCCTTTACCAGGTTTTTGAGTATGGCGTTTCCGCCTTTTGACTGATTCCGCGTGGCCCCGATCAGGGCGATACCTTGTGGTTTGAAAAAAAAATCCATAGCAGAGAGCTCCATAATTGGGGTCAGAGTAAAATTAAACAGAGTAAAATCAGGGCTTGGTCATAACATCGGCCATTCGTCACATTTTGCGGGCCAACGGGGTCAGGCTTTTGTTATTGACGTTATCGGCCAGAACAGCACTGTCAAACCATAAAGCACACGATAATGTTAATAACGAAAGCCTGACCCCACCCCAGGGTGGCCGATGTTATGACCAAGCCCTAAAATCATAATTGCAGTAATTTGCAGTAATTCATAATTGGGGTCAGAGTAAAATTAAATATCAAGTTTTTCCTTTCGCCATCCAACCGGCCTGCCTCTTTTTTTTTCTTTAATCCGTCTGCCTGTTAAAACCTCAATCTTTTTTCGAAATCGGTCATTGCCCATAATCATGCCTTTATTGGTAGCATTTCGGATTAGTTCTAGGTTTCGTTGATCAACCGCATGGTCAAATAATGCACGATACTTATCACAACGTTCCCTGGAGTCTGCTCCCAGCATCATATATTCTGAATGGGGTGTACACAAATCAGAGGTTTTTCCCAAGGCGTTGATCCGGTAGCTGGACCATGGGTAATCCCCCGGAGACAAAACTATTCCGGCTCTAACCGGGTTAAGTTCGATATATCTATAGACATTGAGAAGGTAGGTTTTCGATTCAACCAGGCAGGATTTATAGCGGCCTTCCCAAAGGGTTCCGCTTCGTTTGTGTTGATAATTAAAATACCGGACATAGCGACGGCCTAAAGCCTGCATCATGCTGCTTATACCTTTTTCATGTCGGGGAGTGCATAATAAGTGGACATGATTGGTCATCATTACCCAGGCATGGACGTCAACATTATACTTTTTTGAGTATTCCTTTAACCAGCCGGCATATGCGGCATGATTGTCATCCGATTCAAAACAGACCTGGCGGTTATTACCCCGCTGAATGATATGAATTGGAATATCTGTTGGGGCTATTCGTGGTAATCGGGCCATAACGTTAAGTTACCATTAAGTTGTAGAACAATGCAATGTTTAATTTTACTCTGACCCCATTTAAAGTTTTATGATCTTTGGGGTCTGGGAACAGTGCTCCATGAATTTGACCAGATCCCCGGAAGCGATCGTTGTGGTGGCTGTGTTGGTCAGGGGGTGGAAATTGACAAGATCGTGCTCCATGAGTTCTTCGTCCAGCACAATTTTCACCGGGCGCTCTTTGATGTTGACCACGGCAAAGGGTGTAACCGAGCCAGGGGCAACCCCGAGCACCTCTTCTAACAGCTCCGGTTTGCCGAACGAGGGGTTTTTTGCGCCTATCTTTTTTGCCACCTCCTTTAAATTAATCGTTTTATGGGACAGGGTGACCACAAGAAAGAGCTCTTTTTTTCTGTCCTTTAAAAAGAGATTTTTGCTGTGGGCACCCTTGATGCCCGCCTGGTGTTCATTGGCCTCTTCTACGGTGTAGACCGCCGGGTGCTGGTAATTGGTATACTCAATGTCGATGCCGGACAGCAGATCCAACAGCTCTTCCTGGGTTTTCAGCATGGTGCCTCCCTCTTCTGAGTCATGGATTATCATAATCTTTTAACAACCTCACAGTATAAAATAACAAATTTTAAATAACGACCATGAGCAGCGTGCTCACAACAAAGGTAGAGTCGTAGACGCGGAGCCAAGTCGAATTAGAGGCAGCCGGTTCGGGGTTTTGCCCGTAGCGGTTTTGATCGGTAGCTGTGAGCACGGATGCTCAAAACAGCTGCCGCTCACCTCGGAGCAGCCCATGGACGGGCTGCGTGACTCGAAGAGGAGCCCTGGCTCCATGAGCGTAGGGCAATACCCCGAATCGGCTGCCGGGATTACACGACTTTCATATAACGGCCATGCCCTGCGGGCACAACAAAGCATGAAAGCTGTTAGCTGAGTACTGATGGCTGACGGCTGACGGCTTTCATATAAAAATATGAACATAAACATGAATATGACAATATGGAAAATTTGAGACTGAAAGTTGTTGTTTTTATCCTGGTGCTCTCCTTTTTCTTTTTTATCCCCGGCCGGCCGGCAAACGGTGCTGAATCGGATCAGGGGCCGGG
>JAWOGI010000082.1:0-11472 GCA_046496975.1 Desulfobacteraceae bacterium
GATTGATTAATCTGTATGGGGTATTATCTCAGCCTGGTTTATTAATCTGCCTTGTTTTATTATCGTTGTATTTCCCAAGCCAGGCACAAACAACAGCGCCCGACTCCCCCTACCGGTATTCTGTTGCCTATTTCGGGAACAAGATTTCTCTTCCGGTGCCGTGATCACCGTAAGGCCGGGCTCCTTTGTTCCTGCTCCCGACGGCTCGGCAGGGGGGACAGTGGTGGACAAATCATCCGAGGCGGGGGATCTTGGCGCCAAGAGACGGTTTCTCGAGATCGTCGAAGCCGAAGTAGGTGAGGTGGACATCACCAAATCCGATGTCCTTGTCTCCATCGGCCGGGGTATCGAAGAAGAGGAGAACATCGAAGTTGCCCAGGAACTGGCAGAAGCCATGGGGGCGGTTGTCTCCTGTTCCCGGCCCATTGTGGATGCCAAATGGCTTGAAAAATCCCGCCAGGTGGGAACCTCGGGGCTGACCGTCAAGCCCAAGGTTTACATGGCCATGGGCATCAGCGGCTCGTTTCAGCACATGGGCGGCGTAAAGGGCAACCCCTTTATCATTGCAGTGAACAAAAACCCCAAAGCCCCGATTTTCCAGGTGGCTGATGTGGGAATAGAGGCGGATATCCTTGAGTTCATGCCGGAACTCACCGATAAGGTCAAAGAGCTTTAATCATTTGCGTGTCGTGCTGGACACGTTAGCGGTGCAAGCCGCTTAGATGTACGGTGATCGGCTGTCAAAATTCTTCTGGATTTTGACAGCCGGGATCGGTAAGCGTAAGGGTGCAGCTGTTTTTGCACCCTTTTTTATTTTATCACCAGAACAGGGCAGACTGCCCCGTGAAGCACTTTATGGGCAATGCTGCCGATGATCAGTCCTTCCAGATCGGAGCACCCCCTGGAGCCCATGACAATGATGTCGGCTTTTTCGATGGCGGCAGCCTCGGGAATCAGCCTGCCTGCCGATCCTTCCAGGATTCTCGTCTCAAAGGAGACACCGCTTTTTTCCAGAATCTCCACAAAGGGCTGGATCAGATGATTGGACTCTTTCATGATGGTGTTGATGGCATTCTGAAAATGGGGTTCTGCCAGGATTATGGGGAATTTTCTGTGGCAGTGAAGCAGAACAATGGATGCGCCGGTGATTTTGGCAAGGTCAACGGCATATTCTGTGGCGCGAACGGAGTGGTTGGATCCGTCCACCGGGTTGAGAATTTTTTCAAGTTTCATCGTCAATGCCCTCCTTGTTAAAAAACTGTTTTTTTGGGGGGACCCTCTCTTTTTTTTGATCCTACCACAGGAGAAACCAAACCGCAAACATGGAAATGGGGCCTTGGCCGTGGGCGTTGACTTTTTTTTCTGCAGATTGTATGACGTCGGAAATGGGTTTTTCACAGCGCGGAAGGACCAAAACCGCTTTCGTCGGGCAGACTGTTGCTGGACGGGAACTTTCCGGAGGTAAAATCAATGAAAAAGGGCTTTCTGTTCAGGGGTGCAAGATCCATGGTTGTTCTGGCTGCGGCGGCCGGTGTTGCGTTTTTTCTCTTTACTTTGAAATCCGGGCCGGAGAAAAAAAGCCGTGTCGAAACAGTACCCTCGGCAGATGTGATCACAGTGATGCCTGAAACCCGTGAAATGAAGGTCCAGGCTTATGGAACCGTGGTTCCCCGGAAAAGCGTCACCCTCTCAGCCGAGGTTCCCGGCCGGGTGACCTTTTTGCATCCAGGTTTTGAAAAAGGCGGGATTATTGAAAAAGGAGATCTGATTGTCAAAATTGACCAGAGAGCCTATGAACTCGATGAAAAAATGGCCAGGGCTGGTGTACGGCGGGCACGGGCCGACATTTCCCGCCTGGATCAGGAAATCGTCAATCTCAAGGCTTCCATTGCCCTGGCAGAAAAAGATGTCAGGGTCTCAAACAAAAAGCTTGAGAGACTTAAAACCTTGACAAAAGGCTCTTTTGCCACAGAAAACAGTGTGGACATGGCTTTGCAGCGCAACATCCAGACCCGGATGCGGCTTCTGGATCTCAAGAACAGGCTTGCCTTGACCGATACGGGCAGAAAACAGCTGGAAGCCGTATTGGCCGCCGAAGAGGTGAAGCTTGCCAGGGCCGGCCTTGCCCTGGAAAAAAGCGAGATCAGGGCGGATTTCCACGGCTGCGTGTCGGCAAAAAGGGTGGAAAAGGGGGAGTACCTCCGGGTGGGAGAGAGCCTTGGAACCCTGTATGCAAACACTCTTCTGGATGTCAATGTGCAGCTCTCCCGGGAAAAGATGAGATGGATAGAACCTCTGTTAAACGAGCAGCGTGCTCCAAGGGTAGACATTTTCATTTCTTCGGCCGGCAGAGAGCAGGTATGGCAGGGCAGATTAGTCAGAACCGGGGGGAACATCGACGAAAACACCAGAACCCTGCCGGTGGTGATCGAAGTGGCAGCCAATGATCACCGGGACAAAGGCCCGTTACGTCTGCTGCCGGGAACCTTTGTCTCGTGTATTGTGCACGGCAGTGTCCATGAAAATATCTACACGGTGCCACGGCATCTTGTCAGACAGGGAAATATTGTCAGCACCATAGACAGCAAAACCCTTGTCAATAAAAAGGTGACCATTCTGCGGCGGTTCCAGGACAGGGTATTTGTCGTCCAGGGTCTGTTGCCAGGGGACCGGATCATTTCAACCCCCCTGCCCCATGCCGTTGACGGCATGGCAATCCGGGCGAGAAACAGCGGAGACAGACCATGAAAATCCTTGGCAGATGGTCGGTGGAGAACCGGGTTTCGGTCAATCTTGTCATGGTCTTTCTCATTGTTGCCGGGCTGTATACGGTCCTTGACATGCGGCGGGAGATGTTTCCTCAGTTTGCCGTTGACATGGTCAACATCACCATCGCCTATCCCGGCGCCTCCCCTGAAGAGGTGGAAGAGGGGATCTGCATCAAGGTTGAGGAGCAGCTCAAGGGGGTGGAGGATGTCTCCCGGATAAACTCCCATTCCCATGAAGGCTACGGATCCATCACCCTGGAGCTCGATGCCGGCACGGATCTTGATGAGAAGCTGGATGAGATCTCCACGGAGATCGATTTGATTGACACCTTTCCCGACGAGGCAGAAGAGCCTGTTGTCAAGGAGATCAAGAACCAGAACCCGGCCATTACCGTGGCCGTTTTCGGCGATCGTTCCGAAGAGATTCTGCGAAAATCCGCTGAACAGATCCGGGATGACCTGGTGGAGACAGAGGCTATTTCCATGGTAGAACTCGTCGGGGTGAGGGCCTATGAGATCTCTGTGGAGGTTTCCGAGCAGGCCCTGCAGAAGTACCGTCTCTCCTTTGACCGGGTGGCGGTTGCGGTAAAAAGGGGCAGCATGGACCTTCCCGGGGGAAGCATCAAAACCAGGGGCCGGGAGTTTATTGTCCGGGCAAAGGGACAGATGTACACCGGTGACGCCTTTGAAACCATTCCCCTCATCACAGGCCAAGACGGCACCGTTGTCCGTCTCGGGGACGTGGCAGAGGTGGTTGACGGATTCGAAGACACCGATATCCGGGCACGGTTCAACGGCATGCCCGCCGCCCTTGTCCAGGTGAACCGAACCGCCACCCAGGACATCATTACCATCGCCGATGCGGTAAAAAGGTATCTTGGCGAAAAAAGAGCCCTGCAGCCCCGGGGGGTGGAACTTGCCACCTGGTACGACCTTTCCGACATGGTCCAGGACCGCATCGATCTTCTGCTGAAAAACGGCGCCCAGGGGATTTTCCTGGTGTTCATCGTCCTGGCCCTGTTTTTAAACCTCAAACTTGCCTTCTGGGTGGCAGCCGGTATCCCCATCTCGTTCATGGGGGCGTTTATCGTTCTTGATTTCCTCGGCGCCTCCATCAATATGCTCTCCTTGTTCGGCTTTATCATGACCCTTGGTATTCTGGTGGATGATGCCATCATCGTGGGAGAGAACATCTTCAGCCATTACTCCGGGGGTAAAACGGCAAGGGAGGCTGTCCTGGACGGTTTGAAAGAGGTGGGCGGGCCGGTGGTCATGGCGGTGACAACCACCATTGTGGCCTTCATGCCCCTGATGCACATTGCCGGGATCATGGGCAAGTTCATTGCCATCATGCCCCAGACGGTGATCGCCATTCTTGTGTTCTCCCTTTTCGAAGCGCTGATTATTCTGCCCGCCCACCTGGACCATGCCCTCTCCGGCCCCTCCCGGACAACACTCTTTTCCGTCTGGCACCAGTGGATCCGGGAGCGGGTGGATACCCTGCTCGCCGGGTTTATCCGGAAAATCTATGTCCCGGTGCTGAAATATGCCGTCAAAAACCGGTATTTCACCCTGACCCTGGGAATGGGGGTGCTGATCATCAGCCTGGGCCTTGTTGCCGGCGGCCATGTGCCCTTTGTCTTTTTCCCCAAGGGGGACAGTGACTGGGTCATTGCCGAGGTGGGGTATCCTTTGGGCACTCCCTTTGAAACCACCGAGGAGACCATCAAGCACCTGGAAAATACGGCGTTTCAATTAAACACCAATTTCAAGAAGCGGGTAAAAGGAGAAGAAGAGCTCCTTGTCAACACCTTCTCCCTTGTGGGGGTGGTTCCCCGCAGGGACTGGAAGCCCGGCCAGAACGGGGGGCACTGCGGAGAGGTGTGGATCGAGATCCTCTCGGCGGAAAACCGGCCGAATCTTCCGGTGAACGAGGTGATTTCCAGGTGGCGTTCCCTGGCCGGAAGGATACCGGGCACGGAAAAACTCACCTTTACAAGCCTCGAAGGGGGCCCCGGGGGCAATCCCATCGAAATTCAGCTGGCAGGAAGGGATTTTGGTACCCTGCGGTCGGCAGCCGATGCCTTGAAAAAAGAGCTGGAAACCTATCCCGGCACCTTTGACATCACCGATGATTTCCGGCCCGGCAAGGTTGAAAAGCGGGTTACGATCCGTAAAGGGGCAAAATCCATCGGTGTTGCCATGGCCGATGTTGCACGGCAGGTCCGCCAGGCCTATTATGGAGAAGAGGCCCTGCGGATTCAACGGGGCAGGGACGATGTCAAGGTGATGGTGCGGTACTCAGAAGAGGAGCGACGGCAGGAGTCAAGCCTGGAAAAAATGCGCATACGGACCGGAGACGGCCGTGAAATCCCCCTGAACCAGGTGGCATCCATCAAAGAGGAGGCGGGCTATTCCGTGATCAACCGGGTTGACAGGAAACGGGTGATCACGGTGATCTCGGACATTGACGAAAAAAAAGCCAATGCCAGGAAGATTGTAACGGATTTAAAGGGCGGCTTTTTGAAAACCCTTGTCCATGGCCATCCCGGGGTGAGTTTCACCCTTGAAGGCCAGGCCAAGCGGTCAAAAGAGTCCCTGGACAGCCTGAAAAAAGGGTTTTTCTTTGCTGTCATGGGGATATTTCTCCTCCTTGCCAGCCAGTTTGCTTCGTACTTTCAGCCGGTGATCATCATGATAGCCATCCCCTTCGGCCTTATCGGCGCCATTGCCGGCCACTTTGTCATGGGGCTTGCCATTACCATGCTGAGCATCTTCGGCATTGTTGCCCTGTCAGGCATTGTTGTCAACGATTCCTTGATCCTCATCGATTTTATCAACTCCCGCCTCGGCCAGGGGGACGATCTTTTAAAAGCCGTGGTGGCATCGGGCAGAAGCCGCTTCCGTCCTGTTATTCTGACCTCTTTTACCACCATTGCAGGGCTCTCGCCGCTGCTGTTTGAACGAAGCTTCCAGGCGCAGTTTCTCATTCCCATGGCGGCGAGCATCAGCTTCGGCCTGGTGGCCGCCACCTTTCTTACCCTCCTCTATGTACCTGCCCTGTACATGATTGTGAAGGATATCACAGTTCTCTTTACCGACGGAACCGCCGACTGAGCTTCGGGCTTGGTCATAACATCGGCCACTTGTCACATTTGGCGGGCCAACGGGGTCAGGCTTTTTTTATTGACGTTATCGGACAGAACAGCACAGTCAAACCATAAAGCACACGATAATGTTAATAACGAAAAGGTGACCCCACCCCACTTACGGAACCATAAACTCCTTGAGTTTTTCAAAGAGCTCTTCGGGCCATGTTTCACTGTGGAGGAACAGCTCTTTCTCCTCATCGGTCATCTCTTCTCTGATACGGGGCGGCAGGCTGTCAAACGCCTCTTGCCGCTCTTTCTCTTCTCTGTTGGCTTTTCCTTTTCCCATGGTTTATTCCCTCCTCTTCATTGGGGATGTTGGTGTGCTGGTTTCTATCAATTTACGGTTACAAGTTGGCAGTTTGGGGGGAGAGAGCATCCCTCAGAAGGTTGATGTTTAAAACAGTCTTGATACCAGGGCGGGAACAGCGGTTTCGGTCCTCAGTATTCTCTCTCCCAGGCTGATGGTTTGAAATCCGGCTTGTTCAAAGGTCTCGATTTCCATATCAATAAATCCCCCTTCAGGTCCCACGGCAAGGAGTGTTTCCTCCTTGAGATTTTCCGGGCAGATCCGGTCTGTTTTGGGGTGGGCAACAAGGCCCGGGGCGTTTTTTGCCATAACCGGCAGCTCTTCCCGGACAAAGGGGGTGAACAGCCGCCGAATGAAAATTTCAGGCATGATGGTGTCCCGGCACTGCTCAAGGCCGAGAACCAGCTGCTGTTCAAGGTTTGTTTCCTCCATGACAGGGCTTTTCCAGAAACTCTTCTCCACCTTCCAGGCATTGATCAGGTAGATTTTCTTTATTCCGAGGGTGGTTACGGCCTGGAGAATCCGTTTCAGCATTTTGGGCCTTGGCAGGGCCAGCACAAGGGTCAGGGGCAGCGGGGCAGGGGGCGGTTGGGTGAGGGTTACCGCCATCTCAATGTGTGCATCGGTGACCTGGATTACCTTTCCGGTTCCCAAGGGGCCGTTGACCAGCCCCACTTTGAAGGTTTTTCCTTTGGCTGCCCTGTGAACCCTGGCAAGGTGCTCAAGCCGCCGGGTACCGATTCTGACTTTGGAATCATCAATAAAGTCTTGTTCAAAGAGAAGTATCAGGTTCATTGTACCAGGTTCCTAAAAAGTGATGATTTCACATTTTTTCATCAGTTCTTCCAGCTCTTCCTTCCAGTGCTCTTTGTTAGTCAACTCTGCAAGTTCCGTGGAGATGTGGACGGGGTCTATTTTGAGCCGGCTGTTCCTGCCAAGTCCCTGGATGCACGATGGGCAGTTGGTCAGCATGGTCATGGCGGTTTTGTCGTCGGCCATGGCCGATTCAATGGCAGCTCCTTTCCGCTGAAGCATGGCATTGGAGATGTCGGGCCGGGACATGGCCATGGTGCCTGCCTCGGAGCAGCAGCTGGGCACCAAAGTTACGGAAAAGCCGCCTTTTTCGGCAAGCAGCTCAACTCCATCTCCGTTGAGGGAGTCGTGGCAGGGGGCGTGGTAGAGATACTCCTTGTCGGGTGTTGCCGCCGCCGGGTTGATCTCCATGATGAACTGGCTGATGTCCCTTGTGGTGCAATTGAAAATAGAGCCGCAGCCAAGGGTGTCCAGGGATTCACGGCAGGTCCCGCAGCTGATGATGCAGGCGTCAAACTTCAGGTCGTTGAACATGTCCCGTATCTGGGAGAAAATGATGGTGTCCCTCAGGGAGATGCGTCCCTGCTGCTCGGTTTTGGCATTGACCCGTGCCGGGTAGCCGCAGCAGAGAAATGGGGGGGGCAGGATTACCCGTGTTCTGTTTTTCAGCAGCAAATAGAGGGAGGCCTTGCCGATATCGGAAAAGAGCCGTTCCGAGCCGCACCCGGGAAAGTAGAACACGGTGTATTCGGCCTGCTGTTCCGGTTCCACAAGAATGGCCTGGTTGGTTTCGCACCAGGGCATGATGGCGCGCATGGTCTCTTTTGGCGCCCGGGGCACCGGGGCGTTTAACAGCTGAAACGGTTTTCTCTCCTTGAATCCCTTGACATCCGGGATGCGGCTGAGCAAAGCAGATGCTTTTCGCTGGACGTTTCCCCCCAGGCCGAGGAGCATTTTCCGCATGCCCATGTTCTTGTACAGGTTCCTTGTTTCCAGGTAGTGAAGGGAGAGACGGGTTGCCATGGGGGTGTGTTTGAACTGCCGTTCGGCAAGGATGTTTCTTGCCATGACAGAGACCTCCCCGGAATCGATGTTCACCGGGCACTGGGTGTGGCATTTGTGGCAGATGGTGCAGTGGTCGGCGATCTCTTCCAGGTGATGGAGGATTTTGAACCGGGTGGAGTGGGTGCGCTGGGTGACGTAGAGCAGGGCTTCGATGAGCGATCCGATGCCGAGGTTCTTGTTTCTCGGATGGAAAAAGAGGTTCTTTCCAGGGTAGAAAACCGGGCAGGCGGCCTTGCACCTGCCGCACCGGACGCAGTTGGCAATGGTGGCGGCAAGGCTTTCCAGGGAGGTGTATTTTAAAATCCCCGCTTCCAGCCCGAGAAGGTTGAAAGAGGGGGTGTAGACCCTGTCGATGACATCGATGTCGCTGAGCTTGCCCGGGTTCATTACCCCAAGGGGGTCAACCCGGGTACGGTACTTGTTGAACTCTTCTATTCTTTTTCTGGAAAGGTGACGGAACTTGGTCACTCCGATCCCGTGTTCTCCGCTGACAGCCCCGTTGAGTTCCACGGCCTTTGCCATGATGTCATCGGCTGTTTTTCCGGCTTTTTTCATCATCTCCCGGTCGTTGGAGAGCACGGGGATGTTGACATGGATATTGCCGTCTCCGGCGTGCATGTGGGTGGCAATGACAATAAGCCGGGAGCGGGTCCGGGTGTAGATCTCTTGGATGGTTTCCGTAACAAGGCTGTACCCCCGGAGCAGTTCCAGCACGCCCTTGTAGAAAGCCTGGGCATGGGTCTCTTCTTCCAGGCTCTCCCTGGAGGCCAGAGCGATTTTTTTCTGCTCCCGGGCTGCCATCTCTCTGGCCCTTTCTGTCTTGCTGACAAGCCACTGGGGATCTTCCAGGGGTTCAGCCGTATCCAGGTAGGCCGTTATGCTGCTGATGAGCCTGTCCTGGTTGTACCGTTTCTCTTCGGTGTTGTACCGGTCCACATAATCGAAGAAATCGGCAAGGGAGGCAATGGGCAGAACGATGTCCTCGTTGAGCTTGAAGGCATTGGTCCGTTTGGCAATGGCCCCGAGCCTTTTTCTGTCCCGCCAGAACCGTTCCGCCTCCTTGGAGTTCTTTGCCGCAATGAGTTCTGTTTTTTCAAACCCGGCAAGGATGGCACCCAGCAAAGATTCTCCAAGATCCAGGGTCTCTTCTGTGTCTGCCACCATGTCGATGAGCAGCACCGCCTTGAGTTTTCCCTGGCCTGCCGCCTTGGTCTTGTAGTCAATGGCCTTGATGTACTCTTCGTCAAAGTGTTCCAGGGCGATGAGGGCGGCCTCGTCCCCGGGGTTTTCAAAGGCAGTGGAGATTTCAGTGATAACCCTGCCCGCTTCGGTCATGTCATTGCCGAAGAATTCGAGGCAGAAGGTCTTTTTCAGGTTGTACTCGGGATGGAGGATAAAGGTGGCAGATGTGATAATTCCGTCGCACCCCTCCTTTTGAATTCCCGGCAGGCCGTTGAGGGTCTTGTTGGTCACATCCTTGCCAAGTCCCGGTTTGCGGATCTCACTGCCCTTGAGCCGGATGGTTTCAACGGCCCTGCCTCCGGCATCCGTCACCTGGAACACCAGGGTTTCACCGGGGGAGATTCGTGTCAGCGAGTGATTTTTTCTGCAAACAAAACGTTCTTTTCCGTCGGGCATGACGATGGTGTAGGAGAGAACATTGTCAATGGCTGTTCCAAACCGTACCGCTGTTTTTCCCCCGGCATTTTCGGCAAGGTTGCCGCCGATGGTGGAGGCCCAGGCACTGGTGGGATCCGTGGCAAAGATCAGATTTTTTTCCCTGGCAGCTGCCATGGCATGGTCCGTGATCACCCCTGCTTCCAGTTCAATGCCGGAAAACGCCTCTCCGGCCTCTGTTGTAAACTGCTTGATTCCCCTGATGGTGTTGAGCTTTTCCGTGTTGATCATCACAGAGGTCCGGGTAAGGGGAACACTTCCCCCGGTAAGCCCGGTTCCCCCGCCCCTGGGGATGATGGTCAGCCCGAGCTCCTTAATGGCAGCCACCAGGGGGGCCACCTGGGACTCCTTGGAAGGGCGCACAACCGCAAGGGGAGGGTAGAGCCGCCAGTCGGTGGCGTCGGTGACATGGGCCGTCAGAGTGAACGGGTCAAAATAGATGTTCTCCCTGCCGATGACGGTGTCCAGGGTTTTGGTGATCTTCTTCTGTTCCGACGAGATCGTGTTGATCCGCCGGGAAAGGGTATCAAGGTACTCCCGGCACCTCTCTATCACCTGGAACACCCGGTTTTCTCGTGCCCCGGCCTCGATGATGCCAAGGTCCTTTTCAATGGATTTGAAAAAACTCCTCTTTTTAACGGGGTGGTCAACAAAATCCTGGAATATAAAGGGGTTTCGCTCGATGATAAACATGTCTCCCATGAACCGGAAGAGAAGCCTTGCCGATCGGCCGGTGACCCGTTTTGTCCTGAGGTTTTCAAGGATTTTCAGCATGTCAGACCCGAAAAGGTGGCTGATCACCTGGTCGTCATCGGCCGACGTGTAGTTGTACGGTATTTCTCGTTCTTTTGTTCTCATGGGTTACAGCTCAAATGTGATCATGGAATTGACAAGTCCAAGATCACTTATCTCCTTTGCTATGGTTGGGGAGACAGGCACATCGGTTCTAAGGAAGATGATGTTTCTGTCACCGTCGTCTTCCCGGCCCACCATCATCCGTTCGATGTTGATGTTGTGCCTGCCGAGGCACGATCCGATGCTGCCGATGGATCCGGGTTTGTCGATGTTGTGAATCAGTCCGAGATAACCTTTTGGAATCACTTCCAGCCGGAACTTGTTGATGCGGATGATCCGCGGGTCATCCTTTCCAAAAATGGTGCCGGCCACAAGGTGGGTGTCTGTTTCCGAGGTGACCGTTATCCGGGTGAGGTTGAGGTAGTTTTCACTGGCCTGGCTGGTTGTTTCTGTCACCTTGATACCCATCTGGTTTGCCAGGGAGGTGGCATTGACCGAGTTGATCCCGTACGCCACCATGGGGGAGAGAAGCCCCTTCACCGCTGCAATGGTCACGGGGGTAAGGTCAAGGTCCTGGAAATCTCCGGCATACTCGATGGCGATCTCGGTGATGGGGCCGGAGGTCATCTGGGAGAGCATCAGCCCCATCTTTTCAGAAAGCAGTAGAAAGGGTTTGAGTTTTTTCAGCAGCTCTCCGGTCACCGAGGGCACATTGACTGCATTGATCACCGTATCCCTCAGAAGGTAGGCAATGATCTGATTTGCCACGGCCACGGCCACGTTGGTCTGGGCCTCCAGGGTGGAGGCCCCCAGGTGGGGAGTTGCGATCACTTCATCCAGGGTCAGCAGGGGATTGTCCCCTGGCGGCTCGGTTTCAAATACGTCCAGGGCGGCC
>JAWOGI010000324.1:0-5451 GCA_046496975.1 Desulfobacteraceae bacterium
GTTCTCCGCCGGTTTAACAAAACAGAGTCTGTCCACCTGTTGTTCCTTTATGGCAAAAGCCGCATCAAATCCGCTGTCAGTGGGGAAATTGGCAAAATCGTGGACTAAAAAATCAGAATCGCATTTTTCCAATAAAGCGTTGACACGCTCCCTGCCGCAGGGGTCAACGATCCCGGAGGAAAAAATCACAAGGCTTCCTTCTGGGACGTCGATTCCCCGGTCACTGCTGCTTTCCATGGAGATCTCATCAAAATACCCATAGGCAGGTCCATCGGTTTTCCCCCCACCGGCTAAAAGAAAAAAAGCGGCCCCCTCGCCCGCAGAATACCCTTGATCCCTGTTGCCTCCCTTTTCCTCTGAAAACCCGTGGATGCAATACCCGGTCACATCAGAGAACTCATCGGTGCACCCCACAAGAACACAATCAACAACACCCTGCCCGATCCACACCGAGGCTGTTATCAATGCGGAAAAAAAAGACATGTCAAACTGGCTTACGGTAAGAGAGGGTCCTGTTATGCCGTAAATCATCGAGATATACGAAGCCGCGGCATTGTGAAGGGAATTTGAAAAATGGATGGGAGCAGAAAGCTTGTCCCCCTTTTCAATGTACGAGTCGAGGAAAGCAAAGGTGGTTTTCAGCGCCCCGTGGCCCGAGGCCACAATCACACCAGTGGCATCCCTGGAAAACTGATTTTTGCCGGCATCTTCAAGGGCCTTACCCGCACCGAGAAGGGCCATCCTGGAATAGTGGTCCACCCGCCTCAGCCGCCTTTTGGGAACATGCCGTGCCAGGCTTGACGGATCAGAACGATGAACAGATTTATTTCTGCAGGTTCCCGGAATCGGCTCACCGGGAGGAAATCCCGCGCTCCCCTGGTTGAAAACTGATCTTACATCAGAGGTTCCGGTATCCAGACCGCTTACAAGCCCAATACCCTTAACAGCTATGCGCATGCCTTGCCTTTTCAGGTCGCCTCCACCATTCTCTCTTCCACAAAAGCGGCAAGGGTATTGATGGATTGCAGTGCCGGACGTCCCTCGTCAATGCTTTTGATCTCAACGCCAAAATAGATTTGAAGCTGCACAACAAGTTCAACAGCATCCAGGGAATCAAGCTCCAGCCCTTCCCCGAACAGGGGGGCATCATCATCGATCTCCTCAGCTGTGATCTCCTCCAGCTGAAGCTCTTCGATTATCATTTTTTTTAGTTTATCTTTTAAATCCATTGCCGTCCTTTACATTTTATTCCACGAAAGAAGAGACAACCCATCATGACACCTGTTGAATATACCGGGCTTGGTCATAACATCGGCCACCCTGGGGTGGCTCATCGTTCTAATTATCAGGGCTCGA
This sequence comes from Desulfobacteraceae bacterium, assembly GCA_046496975.1. Taxonomy (GTDB): domain Bacteria; phylum Desulfobacterota; class Desulfobacteria; order Desulfobacterales; family Desulfobacteraceae; genus DATFJZ01. Next base: position 1,357 of record JAWOGI010000324.1, read on the forward strand.
CAGCAGGCGTTTGAAAACACTTGCAGGGTTCTTGTTTCTTGTTTCTTGTTTCTTGTCTCTTGTCTCTTGTCTCTACCATTTCCTTTGATATTCAGCAACAACAAACCGCCACCGTCAGCAATTCTTGACACCACTGCCATAATTTGCGATATAACGGCCATGCCCTGCGTGCACAACAAAGATAGGGTCGTAGACGCAAAGCCAAGTCCGATGCAGAGGCAGCCGGTTCGAAATACCGGTGATTCCAACCCAGCAAAATCAACAGACAAAAATGGAACTTGAGAAATGAAAAGCAGGGATGAGCCCAGGACCACGGCTGTGTTGACGGAGGTGGAAAAGAGCAAAGCAGAAAAGAGCCCTGAAATAGTGGTTGTCATTCCCCTTTACAACCACGCCGGCACCGTGTACGAGCTTGCCGGGCAGTGCCTGGAACACCACGCCAGGGTCCTGGTTGTGGATGACGGCAGCAGTGACCTGACAGAGGGTTTTTTTGACGCCCTGGATCTCCAGGTGGTCACCCACCCGAAAAACCGCGGCAAGGGAGCTGCCATCATGACCGCTGCCCGGGAAGTTGCTAAATCCGGGGCAACCCACATCATCACCATCGACGCCGATCTCCAGCACAATCCGGCAGAGATAGACCGGTTCAAGTCGGCCATTCTTCAGGAGCCCTCCGCCGTTTACGTGGGAAAACGGGATTTTTCCTCTGCCAACGTTCCTGCATCCTCCCGGTTCGGCAGAAAATTTTCCAATTTCTGGTTCCGGGTTCAGACGGGAAGACCAGTTGGGGACGCCCAGTCGGGATTCCGGGCCTACCCCGTCGAGGTGCTGAACCACCTGCCCCTGGGGGAGAAGCACTACTCTTTCGAGGTGGAGGTGCTTGTCAAGTCCGCCTGGTCCGGTGTGCCGGTAAAAGACATTCCCGTTTCGGTCTTTTACCCTGAAAGAGAAAAACGGATCTCCCATTTCCATATCCTGGCGGACAATCTTCGACTGACCATCCTCAACACCCGGTTGACCATCCGCTCTTTTCTGCCCATTCCCCACAGACAGCTCCACCCGTCACAAGACGAGGCCATGGCCCTGTCGATCTTTCACCCGGTGCAGTCCATACGAAGACTTCTCTTCAACAGAATATCCCCGTCAACCATTGCCCTGTCAGGGACAGTGGGCATCATGGTGGGAACCGTGCCCGTGCTGGGATTTCAAACCCTTCTCATTTTGTTCATATGCGGTTTTTTCCGGCTCAACAAGATTGTGGGCATTGCGGCAAGCCACATCTGCATGCCGCCCCTGGTTCCCGCCCTGTGCATTGAAGCCGGCTATTTCATGAGCCACAGCGGCCGGTTCCTCACCGACATCTCCCTTGAAACCATCGGCAATGAGCTCTTTTTGCGAATATTCGAGTGGTTCCTCGGCTCCCTGGTGGTGGCCCCGGTACTGGGGATTACCGCCTTCACCCTGCTCTATGGCACGGCATGGGTGATAAAGATCAATAAACTAAGCGGACGGTTCGATGACCCTGGCAAGGCCAATGTCACTAGTGACCAACAGAGAGGATGCAACAACAGAATGAACAGCGATACCCAAAAGAAGTGGAGCAGCAGAAGCGTTGGTTCCAAATGGCAGCACAGCTTCTTCTATGTGATGATCAAAATCGGGGGCCGACGGCTTGCCTACCTGATCCTCTATTTTGTTGCCGCTTACTATGTGCTGTTTGTACCATCGGTGAAAAAAAAGACAGACCCCTACCTGTCAAAACGCTTTCCTTCAGCCGGCCTGCTCCGGCGGACTTACCACCGCTATCTGATGGTGCTGCAACTGGGCAAAACATTGATCGACCGGGCCGTGGTGGGAATCCTCGGGCCACAGGCCATAACGGCAGGGTTTCACACCGACGACGATATCCAAAAACTCCAGAACCTTGACAGCGGCTTTATTCTCATGGTCTCCCATGTGGGGTGCTGGCAGGTGGCCATGTCGGCCCTGAACCGCCTGGAAAAGCCTGTGAACCTCTTGATGCACCTGGACCAGGGGGATGTTGACAAGCACTATTACCAGCACCGGCAGAACAGCCGGCGGCCGTTTACCATCATCGACCCCAAAGGGTTCCTCGGAGGGGGCATTGAGATGCTCACCGCCCTGAAAAACGATGAGATCCTCTGTGTCATGGGGGACAGGGTTTTTGGCAGTGACACCACCTCCATTGCCGTGGATTTCCTCGGCAGAAAAGCCCCTTTTCCTGCCAGCGCCTACAAAATCGCCTCCCTGGCACAAAAGCCCGTTGTTTTTTTCTATTCGTACAAAACAGGCCCGGCCAGTTACGAGATCAAGCTTGGAGATATTCTTTCCATACCGGCAAAAACCGGTAGAGACAGAAACCATTTCATCCCCCATGTCCAGGCGTTTGCCGCCTCCCTGGAGACCTTTGTGGAAGAACACCCTTTTCAATTTTTCAATTTTTATGATATGTGGGAGAGCTGATTTCGGCCGCGGACAGATTGACCCGCCAAATGTAACAAGTGGCCGATGTTATGACCAAGCCCGAATTGCGCGATGATGCCGGGAGAAGGGGAATAGGCCATAAAGACCAGGGAATTTTTCCAGGAGCGAAAAGATGAAAAAAAACAACCAGGTGTGCGTCACCGGCGCAGGATGCCTTTCCGCCCTGGGCAACAGCCTTGACCTCTCCATGGCCAACATGTTTGCCGGCACACAGAATGTCAGGGTTCCTCAACGATTTTCCACCACCCACGATATCAAATACCCCGTCTTTGAGATCACCGAACCGTTTAAGCCGCCAAAATCCCCTGAAAACAGCGACCTGACCCTGACCGCCGCCATGGGCATTGCCGCAGCCTGGCAGGCCATGGACGACGCCGGCTGCACCCCAAAGTACTTCCGGGGAAAGCGGGTGGGGATCTGCATGGGCACCACCGTGGGTGCTTCGCTGAACAACGAGACCTTTTACAGAGAATACCGCCAGGGCAAAAACCCCGGCATGGAACCGATCCGCCGGTTTCTCAACAGCAATCCCGCCGCAGCCCTTGCAAGGGAGTTCGACGTGGACGGCCCGGTCCAGACCATTGTCAATGCCTGCGCATCGGGCACCGATGCCATCGGCACCGGGGCATTGTGGATCCGGTCCGGGCTGTGCGACATTGTCCTTGCCGGCGGCACCGATGAGCTGTGCCGGGTGACCTACAACGGGTTTGCCTCCCTGATGATCACCGACCATGAGCCGTGCAGGCCCTTTGATGCCCGGCGCAACGGCCTGAACCTCGGCGAGGGGGCCGGCGTGGTGCTCCTGGAAAACCAGCAGACAACAGACAACCCCGTTCTGTGTCATGTGGCTGGATACGGTGCCGCCTGTGACGGCTACCACCTCACCTCGCCAAGACCCGACGGCCTGGGGCTGAAAAAAGCCATGGCTGCGGCGTTAAAATCCGCCGGCACGGCACCCGAAGAGATCGGCTTCATCAACGCCCACGGCACCGGCACCCGGGACAACGACAGGGTTGAAATCCGGGTGATCCAGGAGATGATGCCCCAAACCCCCTTTTTTTCCACGAAAGGATATACCGGCCACACCCTCGGGGCGGCCGGCGCCCTGGAAGCGGTGTTTTCCATCGCAAGCCTTGCAATGGAAAAAATTCCCAAAAGCCTCGGGTTCACCGCCAGGGACAAGGACGCTGCCGTGTCTCCCGTTCAAGAGGAGACCAAACTCTCCTGCCGGGCAGCCATCTCCCAGTCCGTGGCCTTTGGCGGCAACAATTCGGTATTGATCTTTGGTAACCACGGATAACCGCGTCGAGGGAACCTGCCTGTGACACGATTTTTAAAAACACTCCCCATAAAGAGAATTGCCATCATCCTCGCAAGCGCAACGGTTTACCTGGCCTGCCTGGCATGGACCACAAACCTTCACCTGGACGAGCGAATCACCGCCATGCTTCCCGATTCCAACGAACAGGCAGCCGATTTCAAGGCGATCATGGAGAGTGTTCCCGCCCTTGAAACCCTCTACGTTGACGTGGAAAATCTCCATGCCGCAGACAAGGAGCAGTTTTACGCAGCCGCCGACCTGGTATTTGA
>JAWOGI010000079.1:0-5525 GCA_046496975.1 Desulfobacteraceae bacterium
ACCAGGTCGAATTAGAGGCAGCCGGTTCGGGGTTTTGCCCGTAGCGGTTTTGAGCGGCAGCGGTCAGCATGGACGCTGAAGGAGCTGCCGCTCACCTCGGAGCAGCCCATGGACGGGCTGCGAGAATGCGTGTAGGGCAATACCCCGAATCGGCTGCCGGGATTACACGACTTTCATATAAAAAAAAAACAACAGAGCAGGAGTGGCATGGAAGAGACACAGAACAGGAGTGGCATGGAAGAGATAAAAAGACGGGTCGAAGAAAAGCATCTTTTGATCAGCAAAATCAGAAACGAGATAAAAAAAGAGCTGGTGGGCCAGCAAAAACTGGTGGACAGTCTGCTCACCGGTCTTTTTTCAAGGGGCCATGTGCTCATCGAAGGGGTGCCGGGCCTTGCGAAAACCAGCGCTGTCAAAGCCCTTGCCGCAACGGTCCGGGGTGATTTCAAACGGATTCAGTTCACCCCGGATCTTCTGCCGGCAGATCTCATCGGCACAGAGATATACAGGCCCAAAACCGGGGATTTTGTCACCAAGAAAGGGCCCCTGTTCAACAATATCATCCTTGCCGATGAGATCAACCGGGCGCCGTCAAAGGTGCAGTCCGCCCTGCTGGAGGCCATGCAGGAAGGTCAGGTGACCATCGGCAGCACCACATATCAGCTGCCCCGTCCATTCCTCGTTCTGGCCACCCAGAATCCCATTGAACAGGAGGGGACCTACACCCTTCCCGAAGCCCAGGTGGACCGGTTCATGGTCAAGACCATCATCGATTACCCGGACAGGGCCCAGGAACTTGAAATCCTCAACCGGTCCGGCAGCACTGGGCAGGAAACCATCGAACCGGTGATCTGGCCGGATGATTTCGACGCCATTGCCGATCTCATTGCCGACATCTACATTGATGACAAACTCAAGGAGTATATCGTTGACCTTGTGGCCGCCACAAGAACCCCTGAAAAGTTCGGCATGGATCTTTCGGACTACATCGAGTTCGGCGCGTCTCCCAGGGCCACCATCTTTCTTGCCAGGGCTTCCAGGGTAACGGCCCTTCTCCAGGGCAGATCCTATGTGACGCCCCAGGATATCAAGATGACAGCCCCGGATGTGCTCCGCCACAGGATCATTCCCACCTTTGAGGCCGAGGCCGAAGAGATCTCCACCGACGAGATCATCAGCAACCTCTTTGATTCCGTTGAAGTGCCTTAAGCAGCCGCTGCCATGATTCCAAAAGAGATCATCAAAAAGATACGAAGGATCCACATCAAGAGCAGCCGGACCGTCAACACCCTCATGGCCGGCCAGTACCGATCCGTGTTCAAGGGGTCCGGAATCGAGTTTGAAGAGGTGAGGGAATACTCCCCGGGGGATGATATCAAGTCCATCGACTGGAAGGTGTCCGCCCGCCTGGGACGGCCATTTATCAAGCTCTACTGCGAGGAGCGGGAGAGCATTGTCATGCTCCTCATCGACATGAGCGGGTCCCAGGAGTTTGGCACCTTTTTCGGGTCAAAGCTTGAAAAGGCTGCGGAAATTGCCTCGGTTCTGGCGTTCAGTGCCATAAAAAACAACGACAAGGTGGGGGCTGTTTTTTTTACCGACCGGGTGGAAAAGTATATTCCCCCGAAAAAAGGTTCCGGCCATGTCTGGAGGCTGATCAAGGAGCTGTTCACCTTTTCACCCCGGGGAAGGGGGACCGATCTTGCCCTGGCCCTGGATTTTCTGGGCAGGGTTTCCCGGAAAAAGAGCATCCTCTTTATCCTGTCGGATTTCCTCACAGGCCAGGCCCATGCTAAAAATCTCACAACTGCGGCAGGGCGCCATGAGCTCATCGGGGTGGTGCTTTATGACCGGGGGGAGTTTCACCTTCCCGGCAGGGGGATCGTGACCACCAGCTGCCTTGAAACCGGAGAAACCGTTGTGCTGGACGCTTACAGCAAAAAGGTGCGGGATGCCTATGCCGGGAAGAGAAAACAGCACTACCGGCAGATTTTGGAGACCCTTAACAGGGCCGGTGTCGATTTTATGGAGATCGGTACCCACATGGCTGTTTCCGATGTACTGACAAGATTTTTTCGATACAGGGAAAAGAGGAAGCGTTAGATGAAAGATATACATGACATTGCCCCGCCTGTGCCGGTGGGGATTGACCCGTTTTACATCAAGGCCCTGGCTGCCGCCCTTGGTGTGCTTGTTCTGGCAGGTCTGCTCTTGTTGCTTTTTCGCTTTTTAAAAAAGCGCAGCGCCCGGGAGAAAGAATCATTGTACCTGCTTCCTGAACCGCTGCCGCCCCACCAGGCGGCCATCCAAGAGATAGATGCTTTTCGCTACCTCATGGAGAGCCATCCAAGACTCTTCTATTTCCGGCTGACAGGTACTCTGAAGCGTTTCATCGGAAAATGCCTGGATTTTAACGCCCCGGAGATGACCACCCAGGAGCTTGCCTCCCGGATCAGACGTCTGGAGCTGGGAAAAGAGGAAGGGGCCGAGTTGAGGGATTTTCTCGTCTTTGCCGATACGATCAAGTATGCCGGAACAACGCCGGATCACCAGCGGATGCAGCAGGATGAAGCCTTTGCAAGGCGGTTTGTGGCCAGGATACATCTCATGATAGGAAAGGAGAAGAAAGAGGATGTGCCGGAAGATGAAACATCCGATGATTCCTCTGCCGGGAAGGGTGCCGGGAAAGGTGCCGGGAAAGGGTCTGCCGATTTTCCCCGTGCCGGCCGGATCAGAAGATTTTTCACTTCCAGGACCGAAAAAGAGGGAGCGGCGTGATGTTCAGGTTTGCATCGCCGTTTTTTCTGGTTTTAATGATAGGGGTGCTTTTTGTTTTTCTGTTCCGGCAGAAATCTTCCAGGGATCCGAAACTGATGGTGTCGTTTCCAGGTGCCATTGATGATCCTTTTGGCTCTTTTGCGGCTCTGGTGTCAAAACTCCTTCCGGGATTGAAGTATTTGGCCCTTGTTCTGCTGATCCTTGCCCTGGCACGACCCCAGTGGGGAACGGAAAAGAGAACCGTGGTGACCCGGGGCATCAATATCGTTCTTGCCCTGGATCTTTCCAGGAGCATGGCAGCCCTGGACTTCAAGCTGGACGGAAGCATGGTCACCCGGCTTGATGCGGTGAAAAACGTTGTCAAGGAATTTATCATGAAACGGGAGGGGGACAGGATCGGCATGGTGGTCTTCGGATCCAGGGCGTATACCCAGATTCCCCTTACCAGGGATTACAACACCATCTCATTTCTCCTTGAAAAGCTGGAGATCGGTGCTGCCGGACCGAGCACGGCTGTCGGGGATGCCCTGGGGATCTCCCTGAAGCGCATTAAAGATATCAAGAGCCGATCCAACATTGTGATTTTGCTCACCGACGGCAAGAGCAATGCCGGCTCCCTCTCTCCGGAAACGGCCGCTGACATTGCCGCTCAGCAGGGAGTAAAGGTCTACACCATCGGAGTGGGGGGCACGGGAAAGGCCCCGTTTCTTGTCAATGACCCCCTGTTCGGTGACCGGTACGTCTACAGGGAGGTCGAAATGGACCGGGCCGCTTTGGAGTCCATTGCCGGGAAAACCGGCGGAGCGTTCTTTGCCGCTGAAGATACCAATACTTTGGCAGGAATCTACGACAGCATTGACAGGCTGGAAAAAACAGACGCAGAGGTGACGCTCTGGGCGGATTACAGCGAGCTCTACCCCTGGTTTCTGGTGCCGGCATTGTTTTTACTGGCCCTGAATGCCCTCCTGGTCAACACAAGATTTTTAAGGGTGCCGTGATGGCCTGTTATGCAATGGAGATTGTCTTAAAAGGGTGTAACCTATGAAATTTTCCCATCCAGAGATGCTCTATCTCCTGTGGGCGGTTGTTCTGGTTCTGTTTGTTGCCAAGTATGGTGCCGGAAAACGCAGGCGGATCATTGAAAAATTCGCCGCCTCCCCCATGCACGGCACCATTTTGCCCCGGTTCAGCAGCAAAAGAAGAACGGTGAAATCGGGATTGGTCCTTGCTGCCATGGTGTTTGTTGTCATTGCCCTTGCCGGCCCCCTTGCCGGGTTTAAATGGGAGAAGGTCCAGCAGAAAGGGGTGGATGTGATGATTGCCCTGGACTGCTCGAAGAGCATGCTGGCCTCGGACATCAAACCCACCCGTCTGGAGCGTGCCAAAAGGGAGATCTTTGATCTGCTGCAGATGATGAAATCGGACAGGGCAGGTCTTGTGGCCTTTGAAGGGGATGCCCTGCTCCAGTGCCCCCTCACCCTGGACCACACAGCGTTCAATATCTTTTTAAAGGCCCTTGACCCGGATTTCCTGCCCATGGGGGGGAGCAATATCAGCGCTGCAATTGAAACCGCCTTAAACGGTTTTGACGATAAGGTGGACACGGACAAGGCCATTATTCTGATCACCGACGGGGAGAGCACTTCCGGTGAGCCTGTTGCCGCTGCCGGGAAAGCGGCCAGGCAGGGGGTCAAGGTGTTCTGCGTGGGGGTGGGCAGCCGTGAAGGAGCCCCTGTACCGGACAGCGGGGGAGGATTTATAAAGGACGGCGCAGGCAACATACGCCTTTCCCGGGTGGATGATGCCGGTTTGAAAAAAATAGCCGCCGCCGGCAACGGGATCTATGTTAAATCCACTGCCGGAGACATGGACCTTGATCAAATCTACACAAACAATATCGGCAAAACAATGGAGAAAAAGACCCTGGAGAGCCGTCGAAGAAAGGTGTGGGAGGACCGGTTTCAATGGTTTCTTTTCCCGGCCGTGCTGTTGCTTCTGGCCGAGCTTTTTGTGGCAAACACCCGGCGGCTCTTTTCCGGAAAAACAGCCGGGGATTGTGCTGCAGCAACCGGTGAAAAAGCCACAGTAAAGGGAAAAAAGGGCCGGGCAGCTGTTCTGGCGGCACTTCTTCTACTGACAGGGCTTACCCTGTCCCGGGAGTGCCATGCCCTGGCCTTTTCCAGTGTGAAAAAGGGGATCCATGCCTATGACCGGAAAAATTACGAGAAGGCGGAAAAGCATTTCATCGATGCCCAGCTGGAAAGGCCGGATATGCCAGAGCTTTACTACAATATCGGGTCGGCGGCGTACAAAAAGGGCGACTATAAGGCTGCCCTGGAAAATTTCAGCAAGGCCTGTGAAACGGGCAATGAAAAATTAAAAACCGATGCTTTGTACAACCTCGGCAATACCCGGTTTCGCCTGGGAAAATTAAAAGAGGCGGTCAAAGATTATGAGACGGTGATCGAGAACAACCCGGATCACCTCAATGCCAAAGAGAACCTGGCGTTTGCCAAAAAAAAGATCGAACAGAGGAAAAAACAGCAGCAGAAACAGCAGCAGCAAAATCAGGGTGAAAAGCAGAATCAGCAGCAGAACCAGCAGGATCAGCAGAACCAGAATGACCAGAATGACCAGAATGACCAGAAGAACCAGAAGAACCAGCAGAAACAGAAAAAAAACCAGGACCAGACAGAGCAACAGCAGGGTGATGGGCAGGGAAACGACTCCTCCCAGGGACGGGAAAA
>JAWOGI010000174.1:0-3840 GCA_046496975.1 Desulfobacteraceae bacterium
GCTTGACACAAACCAAAATTTCCATTTCTACCTCCTTGATTCAAACTTAAAAAATTACAATCCAGGAATGTTCTCCCGGATTTCATATTGGTGGCTGTTGTATTAGCCCCCGGCCCTGCACAAGCCCCTCGTCAAACCGACGGCTCGATGAGCTGCGCAGCGCCGGGGTAAACCCTGGTAACCGTACACAAACCCGTCAGGCGGGCAATCAGGCAAGATGCTGGACAATGAGTTCGGTGAGATCCAGGGCCTCGATCTCTCCTTCCCTGCCCGCCACCTTGATGGCATCCTGGATATTGACAAGGCAGAAGGGGCAGGCCGTGACAATCACGTTGGCCCCGGCTTCGGCAGCCATGTTCACCCGGAGAACCCCCATTCTTGTCTCCTCTTCGGGTTCATAAAACAGCATGAGCCCACCCCCGCCGCAACAGAAGGAACGGTCCCGGCTCTTTTCCAGCTCAACCCGGTTGAGATTTTTTATGGCATCCAGGGCCTGGCGGGGATCTTCGTAGAGGTCGTTGTGGCGGCCGAGGTAACAGGGATCGTGGTAAACATAGACCTTGTCAGGCGAGAGTGCCGGCTTGAGGGTCAGCGCCCCGGAACCTATCTTCTCGGCAATGACCTGGCTGATGTGTTTCACCTCTGGAAGGCCCTTGTAATCGTTTTTCAACGCGTTAAATGCGTGGGGGTCCGCCGTGACAATACCCTTGACACCGGATGCGGCAATGGCCTCTGTGTTCTGCTCTTTGAGGTCCTGGAACAGCATCTCCTCGCCAAATCTCAGAACCTCGTTGCCGCTGTCCTTTTCCTGCTTGCCCAGGATACCGAAATCCACCCCTGCCTTTGTCAGGATCGTTGCCGTTCGCTGGGCAATGGTCTTGATGTTGTCATCAAACGAGGTGATGCTGTCCACGAAAAAGAGGGTGTCAGCGGTTGTTTTCTTGTCAAGGACCTTGACCGTGCACTCTTGGGCAAACTCCTTTTCAACGGCCCAGTCTGCCCGTTTCTTCTCCATGGTTCCGTAGGGGTTCCCCCGTTTCTCCAGGGCCTTGAGGGGTTTCTGCAGGGACTGGGGCACCATGCCTTCATCCACCATCCCCCTTCTCAAGTCAACCATTTTGTCGATGTACTCAATTCCCAGAGGACACTCCTCTTCACATGCCCCGCAGGTGGTGCACGACCAGATCTCGTCTTCGGTATAGATATCCTCGACAAGGAGGCTGCTCTTGTAAATTTCTCCGGAGAGGGGATAGTTTTTAAAGATCAGATCCCGGGCCTTGATGGTGATGAACCTCGGGGAGAGGGGCCGGCCCGCGGCATTGGCAGGGCACTGGTCCGAGCAGCGTCCGCAGTCGGCGCAGGAATAAAAATCCAGCATGTGCTTCCAGGTAAAATCCTCAAGTTTTTTCACACCAAAGGAGTCAAGGTCATCAAGCTCTTCTTCGGAAACACCGTACTTGACCGGCTTGATATTGCCCTTGTCGATTCTCATGAAAAAGACATTGAACAGGGAGGTGATAACATGGAAATGCTTGCCCATGGGCAAAAAGCATAAAAAGAAGAAAAAAGTCAGGTCATGGAGGTAATACATGGCAATGTGAATGCCCTGGAGTGTCGCCTGGGAGGCATCCACAAGCAGTCCCCGGAAGATCCAGACGAGGGAGAGGGGGGCCAGAAACTCGCTGTGACCGGTTTTGGCTGTTTCAGCTGCGGCAGAGGCGGCTTCGAAAAGGCTTTCCGACACCATCAGCGTTGAAATGAGCCCAAGAACGAACACCGCTTCTGCGGTGTGGTCATGGCCGTATTTTTCCGGCACTTTGTACCGTTCAGGCTTTACAATCCCCCGCCGGAAAGCGGCCACAACACAGGCGACAAGAACCGCCGTTGCCGCATAGTCCTTGAAAAAATTGTACACACTGCCGACAACACCGTCAAATCCCGGCAGAACAAAATTGTCCGACAACCCGATGATCACAAGGGACGTGGATCGTATGGAAAGCACCAGGAACCCCAAAAAAATTACAATATGGAGAATCCCGGCGGTTCGATACCTGGGCTGGCGGTACTGGGCAAGCCAGATCACAAGAAGATTTTTGATCCGCCCGGGGATATGTGAGAGTCTTGAATCAGGTGCCGCCCTTACCAGAGGCGCAATGCGCCGTGCCATGATATAGGCGAAAAAACCGATTCCTGCCACTGGAATCAACAAAGAGAAGATCCAGGCAGGAAAAAAACCGAAAAATGTGAAACTTGCTGGTCCAATTAAGGATGTCATGCGTTTACCCCTTCGTTTAAATTTTTTTAACAGGCATCAGGCCGTCTAAAACAACAAGATACACCACCAGGCTTGCTTTTTGGACCGTCTTCCGCATTGCGTGCATGGGCACACATGTCACTGTGCCCCCATGGCCGCGTTTCGAATAGAGATCAAAAACCTGCGCCCCATGTGAGGATTGATTTATTTTTGACGGCCTTACGCTCAACTTTCAAGCTTAGCTTTAATTCGGGCTTATGCTTCGAGAGTTGAGGTTTTAACTTTACCTGACGTAACTTTTGCCCAGGCGAACCCAGCCGAAATCAGAACATTCAGCTCCTGATTAATGCAGATTCATTAATAAACAAACAATGATACGTCAAGAAAAAAGATAATTCATCTTATATATTTAATTTATCCGGGAATTTCCCTGGGAAACTGCCTGGGGATTTTCCCTGTCTTTTCAGGGGTCCATCACCTCACATTTTGACGGATTCCGTTCATGTACAGATCAACCAGAGGATCTGCCATGGCCACCAAATCGTACTTTCCCTCTGCCGCAATCCACGTGTTGATCACCCCTTCCACGGAACCAAGGACAAAGCGCTTGACAAGTCCCAGAAAAAGATCCTGCCGCATGGTTCCCTGCACCTGTCCGTGTTCGATGATCTCTGTTAAAAAATCCAGGTATATTTTTGAAATGTTCTTGATCTGGTGCTCCAGATCACGTAAATATCTGACTTCAGAGTGAAAAATCACCGCCATGTCCCTGTCGTCCTGGAATGCTTTCAGATGGCACCGGATCAGGCTTCGCAATTTGGCTTCAGCGTCCTCGGGGTCGGAAGCAGCCCTGCGCATTTTATCAAAAACAGAGGTGGTCTTGTAGATCAAAAACTGATAAAGAATGTCTTCCTTGTTTTTAAAGTAGAGATAGATCGTTCCGTCTGCAACGCCTGCTTCGGCGGCAATCAGAGATATGGTCGATTTGTGGAAACCGAGTTTTGCAAAGACAGCACCAGCGGCATTGAGCATTAAATAGTATTTATCCAGTTTTTTCTTGTTCTGTGGTTTCACTTTTTCCGGACCTTACTCGTTGGGTTAACAAAATGAATATCTATTCATTTATCTAACAGAAAAATTTTAAATATGTCAAGGTGATATTTTTTTTATACCAAAAAACACCTGTTTATTTTTCCATATTTTCCAATCGTTACACTGTCACCATGGCCACACATCTTCCACATCCCTTGCTTTCCCATGAATCTGCAATATGAGTGAACATTCATTTGGCCTTGACTTTTTTTTATATGAAAGTCGTGTAATCCCGGCAGCCGATTCGGGTTTTGCCCCCGGGGGGGGGATAATTGAAATTTCACCTGGATACTTGATTTTTTATTCGTTCCATGCCATTACTGTTATCGGGACAGCTATTTTCAGCCTTGATCACAACACCGGCCATGGGATGGGCAACAGAAGGACGTCCATGCCTTCTGCCGGGCACACCACAAAAATGAAACCTGGCGGTGTTCACCCCTGCCGGTTTGCCGCTCCACGTTTCACACCATAAGGAGGCCTTATTTAATGAC
>JAWOGI010000216.1:0-8885 GCA_046496975.1 Desulfobacteraceae bacterium
AATCGTCTGCAAGCCCACAAATGGGAAGGCAATATCAGAGATCTTGAGAATGTTATCGAGCGGTCTGTAAGGCTGAGTCGTGATGAAGTGCTGGACGCCTCGGACCTGGTAATAACCGAGCCGATCAACTATAACGACCCATTGAAACCCGGAATGAACCCCGATGCCCGAGCAGGAGACAGCCTTTTTTAAGGTGAGTTGTCTGTGGTTTTTTTTCATAAAATTAGGGAGGAGACTTCCGTCCTTTTTCCTTCTGTGGTTTTTTGCCCATACCCCGGTAACCGGCAGTGCCTGCTGAAGGGCGTGATCAGAGGTCCTATCATATCCGTTGGTTCGAGGGGCACTGCCATCCCATGAAATAAAGGCCCTGTTGCAGGACAAGACCGGTCACCTCCCAGCAATGGATATGAACATCTCATTATACCACCCATGCCCTGTTCGGCACAACAGAGAAATGGTTCTGCGCCATTCAGCGACAGCCTCCAGGGAAAACGAAATGGTTGAATATAGCAAATATGCTGAATTTATACAAAGTAATTGAAAAAAAAACGGCGGGTTGTTATTGTTCACTAAAAAGTTTTAGAATGTCAAGCTGCTCTTTACCTGAACCTTGCAGAAAAAAAACAGGGCATGGTCGTGTTATGATCAAGCCCGGCCTGTACGATGGCTAAGAAAAAAGGAACAGAATAAATGCTTGCAGGAATTAAGTGCTGCTCCGTTGTAGGCATCGATGCCTACATCGTTGATGTTGAAGTGGATATCTCCTTTGGACTGCCTGTGTTTAACATCGTGGGGCTGCCCGAAACAGCTGTCAGGGAGAGCAGGGACCGGGTAAAGAGTGCCATTAAAAATTCCGGATACTCGTTTCCCGTGGACAGGATCACGGTGAACCTTGCCCCGGCGGACATGAAAAAAGAGGGAACAGGGTTTGATCTCCCCGTGGCCATGGGGATACTGGCCGCATCGGAGCTTGTCTCCACAGATGCCCTCTCCGGCTATTTCATTGTCGGCGAGCTCTCCCTGGACGGCAGGGTAAAGCCGGTGACAGGTGCCCTGCCCGCTGCCATTGCCGCCAAGAAGAACAATTTCAAGGGGATGGTGGTTCCCTTTGAAAACCGCAAAGAGGCCTCTGTGGTCCAGGGTGTTAATGTCCTGCCTGTCAGCCATCTTTCCGAAGTTGTTGAGTTTTTTGCCGGCTTTACCACCATAGAGCCGTTTAAGGGCGATGTGCAGGCCCTTCTTGACGATGAGACAGCAGAAGCTCCACTGGATTTTTCCGAAGTCAAGGGGCAGAACCAGGCAAAGCGGGCCTTGGAAATTGCCGCTGCCGGTGCTCACAACCTTCTTATGACAGGGCCTCCGGGTTCCGGCAAGAGCATGCTGGCAAAGAGGGTGCCGTCCATTCTCCCTCGGCTGATCTTTGCCGAAGCCGTTGAAACCACCCAGGTCTATTCCGTTGCCGGTCTGCTGACAGAGAAGAGGCAGCTGGTCACCAGAAGGCCTTTCAGGTCTCCCCACCACACCATTACCGGGGCAGGGCTCGTGGGGGGAGGGCGGCGGCCCGTACCCGGGGAAGTGAGCCTGGCTCACAATGGTGTTTTGTTCCTGGACGAAATGCCTGAATTCAAACGAGGCGTTCTGGAATCCCTGCGGCAGCCCATGGAAGACGGCATTGTCACCATATCCAGACTGGAGTCAAGAATAAGTTTTCCTGCTTCTTTCATGCTGGTGGCAGCGATGAATCCCTGTCCCTGCGGCTATTTTGGCGATGCTGTCCGTGAGTGCACCTGTTCTGCCGTTGAGATCGACAGGTATCGTTCCAGGATATCCGGTCCCCTGCTGGACCGTATGGATATTCATATCGAGATGCCCTGGGTGCCGTACAGGGAGCTGGCCGGAAAAGGAGTCTCTGAAGCGTCCGCCAGTATCAGGAAACGGGTGGAGTCGGCAAAAGAGATCCAGTTCAGACGTTTTGGCGAAAAAAAGATCTCCTGCAATGCAGATATGGACTCCCGCCATTTAAAGGCCTGGTGCCGGCTGGGCAATGACTCCGCCGCTGTTCTGGAGCGTGCTGTGGACAAGCTCGGGCTGTCAGCAAGGTCGTACAGCCGTATTTTAAAGATAGCAAGAACAATAGCAGATCTTGAAAAAGCGGAGAATATTATGTATAAGCATGTTACAGAGGCGATTCAGTACAGAACCTTTGACAGGCAACAGGCGAAGCGGTAACCGCCAGGGGCATCATGTCCACAGGGATTTTGGGCGGCAGGTAAAAACGAAACCGCCGGGTGGGCAATACACAAGGATCAGGTGAAAAAGGGTTATGATAAAAAAGGATATTTTCAGGGGTAACGTCAAGGAGCAGCTCAAGGCTTCGGCAAAGGACAGGCTTTACGGGTTTGTCATGGCTGACAGGATGATCAGGGGAGGGTGTGTCAACGCCACTTCCATGGTAAGGGAGATGCGGGCCAATCACGGCCTGGGTGTTGTGGAGACCCTTGTCCTGGGCCAGGGATACATTGCTGCCGCCCTGTTGACGGCAACGATGAAGGGTAAGGACAGAATCCGTCTCAATATTGACTGTTCCGGTCCTGTCAAGGGTATGGATGTTGAATCCAACGTGTTTGGAGAGGTTAGGGGGTTTTTGAAAAACCCTGTTTTTTCCGCTGAAGCATCGGGCAATGAAAAACAGGTCTCTGCTTTCTTCGGGGCTGGGTTTCTCACCGTTACCCGCTATCTTGAAGAGGCAAAAACACCCTATTCCGGTCAGATTGTCCTGGAATACGGAGATCTTGCCAGGGACCTTGCCAACTATTTTGTCCAGTCCGAGCAGACCCCGACGGCGTTCAGCCTGAGTGTTGCCTTTGATGGAAAAGGAGATGTGACAGGTGCCGGCGGCCTCTTCCTCCAGGCCATGCCCGGGGCCGATGAAACGGTCCTGGCAGAGGCCGAAGAGAAGGTGAACAGCATCGGCTCCATCGGGGAGGCAATGGCCGAAGAGGTGGAACCCAGAGAGCTTGTACGGGACCAGTTTGCTTCGTTCTCCCCTGATTTCTTAAAAGATGACAGGGTGGCTTTTTTCTGCCGGTGCAGCCGGGAAAAGATGCAGGGACACCTTGCCTCTCTTCCCCGGAAGGATATTGCCGATATCCTTGACAATGGTCCCTTTCCCGTTGAGATCGTCTGCCACAACTGCAGTACCCGTTACCAGTTTACCAGGGAAGAGATCGAAACAATTAAACCATGAGACTTGCCGTTATCTCAGACGTTCACAGCAACCTTGAGGCGTTTTCTGCTGTGCTGGCCTCTATTGCACAGAGGAAAGTGGATGCTGTCATCTCCCTGGGGGACAATATCGGTTACGGGGGGGATCCTGAAGCCGTAACAGAGCTTCTGCGCCGGAACCTCATCGTTTCCGTGATGGGGAACCATGAACTGGCACTGCTCAATGAAGACTACCTTGCCGGATTTAATCCCATGGCAAAGGCAGCCCTTGTGAAAAACAGAGCGCTGCTTTCCCATGACTCCCTGGAGCATCTCTCCTGTCTAAAGTCTGCCATTGGACGTTTCAACGGCTGTTTTGTCCATGGACTTCCCCCGGATTCCATTACCACATATCTGTCCCACGCCACGGATACCCTGCTTGAAAGTAGAATGGCCGGTCTTGCCCGGAAGATCTCCTTTGTCGGGCATACCCATCTTTTGGGCATGGTTGAGCTTGGCAGGCAGGGTGTCGTCAGAAGGAAGTTGAAAGAGGAGAAAGCCCCCCTTGACCCAAAGAGCCGCTATATTATCAATGCGGGCAGTGTGGGGCAGCCAAGGGACGGCGACCCGAGGGCCAAGTTTGTGATCTGGGATGCCGGTGCATTGACCGTTGAACCGGTGTTCCTTGAGTATGACCGGAAAGCTGCCGCTGAAAAGATTAGAAAGGCCGGTATTCCTGAGGTTTTTGCCAGGAGGTTGTTGTAAGAGACAAGAGACAGCTTCATTGCTGTCTTATTTTTGCATCCGTGCTGACCGCTTTGCTTCCGCTCAAAACCGGTCAGAAGAGACCCCCTGGCCTCTGTTGG
This sequence comes from Desulfobacteraceae bacterium, assembly GCA_046496975.1. Taxonomy (GTDB): domain Bacteria; phylum Desulfobacterota; class Desulfobacteria; order Desulfobacterales; family Desulfobacteraceae; genus DATFJZ01. The sequence goes on from JAWOGI010000216.1 coordinate 4,071, forward strand.
GCTTGGTCATAACATGGGCCACTCATTTGGCGGGCAACGGGGTCAGGCTTTTGTTATTGACGTTATCGGACAAAAAAACACAATCAAACCATAAAGCACACGATAATGTTAATAACGAAAGGCTGACCCCACCCCAGGGTGTCCGATGTTATGACCAAGCCCTTCTGTTTAAAGGCAGATTTAAACAAAAGCGCAATAATAGAGGTGTTACCGCACCCCAGTTTTATAATAATATCAAACGGTTATGAGAATTTATGACCAGAATAGGTTTACTTTTAAAAAAAGGTATTTAACAAAATGTGCAACAATTGCAGTGACCATTCCCACACCCACCACCATCACCCCGAGATTGTACAGATCATGCCGGTTCACCAGGAGCTGTATGCGGTGTACAACAGTGAACAACCCATGGAGCATGCCGTTGTCCAGGGAAAAAACGGTTTCAGCCTGGTGCCTGTGCTCTTCTTCGGCCTGATCCGCCATGGAGAAAAGACCATGGTCGAGGGGTTCTTTGCCTCACACTCCATCAATTCCTGTGAAGATATAGAGGGATTTAAGGGCTATGCCGCCTCCCTGTCCGATGCCGAAAGGCTTTACACCTGAAGCTGACACCAGTCGCTAAATAATATTCATTTTTTTTCTTGACAAAGGGAAAAGGCCGGTGGTATGGCATGGGTGTGTAGTTATTAAATAGCTAAATAGTAGCGGTTTCGACTGGCGGTTTTCTTTTTTCTCTTCAAAGGGGAGAGACGGTGCAGCTTTCTGTGTTATCTGTACCGGGATTTGTCAGGGCGGAAGACCAAACCGCCACCGGAAACAGGCCGATCCATTGTTGTCCCGGACGATGATATTATTTTTCGAAAACTTAAGAAACTTGAACCGCCAGTGTTTGTTTCATTAAATGAAAGGAATCAAGAACAATGCACAAGCTTTTAAGTGAAAACCATGAAGAAGAGATCATGCTTCTGGGGAACGAAGCCATTGCCCGTGGGGCAGTTGAAGCCGGGGTCGCCTTTGCCACAACCTATCCTGGCACCCCTTCGTCGGAGCTGTCACTGAATCTGTTTCAGATCTCCAATGAGACCGATCTCTATTTTGAGTACAGCACCAACGAGAAGGTTGCCCTGGAAGTGGCAGCCGCAGCGGCAAATTCCGGCCTGCGCACCATGTGCATCATGAAGCATGTGGGGCTCAACGTTGCCGCAGATCCCCTTGTGACCCTTGCCTACGTGGGTGTCAAAGGAGGGCTTGTGATTCTCTCGGCAGACGACCCTTCCATGTTTTCCAGCCAGAACGAGCAGGACAACCGGTACTACGGAAAACTCGCCGGCATTCCCGTTCTGGAGCCCTCGTCGGTAAGCGAGGCAAAGGAGATGACCAGGGCGGCCTTTGAGCTTTCAGAAAAACTCAACGAGCCTGTTCTTCTGCGTACCACCACAAGGATCAACCACTCCAGCGCCTTTGTGGGGCTTGGCAAAATCAAAAAACGTCATACAAAGGGTTATTTTGAGAAAAATCCATTCCAGTATGTTACGGTGCCGGCGGTATCCCGGAAACTCCACGTAAAGCTTCTCGAGAACCTTAAAACCGCAGAGGGGCTGTCTGACACATCAGAGCACAACTTTATCAAAGGGGAGGGGCGCTTTGGGATCATCTGCAATGGCGTCAGCTTTCTCTATGCCGCCGATGCCGTGAAAGAGCTTGGCATTGAAGAGAAGGTGAAAATTTTGCGCATCGGCTTTTCAAATCCCCTGCCAAAAGCCATGATCAAGGCCTTTGCTGCCGGGTGTGACAGGATACTGGTGATCGAGGAGGGAGAGCCTTTCATGGAGGAGGCAGTCAAGGCCTTTGCCCAGGAAGAGGGGCTTGTTTTACCCATCAACGGCAAGGGGGATGACCTTTTTTCCCGACTCTATGAATTCGATCCCGCCATGGTAAAAGAGAGAATCGCCGACTATTTCGGTTTTGACTCCACGGCTGCTGTTCCAGTGGACACGAAAAATCTTCCCGAAATTCCCCAGCGTCCGCCAAATCTCTGTTCCGGCTGTTCCCACCGGGCAACCTTTTACGAGGTGAAAAAGGCAGCCCAGCAGATCGATGCCGACACCATCTGCCCCAATGACATCGGCTGTTACACCCTGGGGTTCCTGCCGCCGTTGAGCACAGGGGACTTTGTGATCTGCATGGGCTCTTCGGTGAGCACGGCCTGCGGCTTTTCAAAGGCAACGGATCAGAAAGTGGTCTCATTCATCGGGGATTCCACCTTTTTCCACTCGGGTATCACCGGTCTTGTCAATGCCGTGTTCAACAACCACAATTTTACCCTGGTCATCCTGGACAACGGCATTACCGCCATGACCGGTCACCAGCCCAATCCCGGTGTTGAGATGGAGCAGATGAACCTTGCCGGATACAACAGGATCTCCATCGAGAACCTGGTCCGATCCCTTGGGGTGGAACATGTCACCCTGGTCAAGCCTTTCAAGGTGAAAAAGAGCATTGCCGCCATCCAGGAGGCCCTTGAGTTTAAAGGTGTCTCGGTCATCATCTCCCAGGAGCCCTGTGCCCTTTATGCCAAGAGCCTGAAAACCCTCAAGGTTCGTCCGTTCAAGGTGACAGACAAATGCCTGGACCACAGAACCTGCATCGATGAAATTGCCTGCCCCTCCTTTTTTCTGGAAAACAACAGAGTCAAAATCGATGCAGACACCTGCGTGGGGTGTGCCGTGTGTGCACAGATCTGCCCTGAAAACGCCATTGTGCCAATAAAAAAACAGGCAGAATGAACAGATACGCTGAAGAACAGTTACCAAAAGGATACAAAGCGATGGATATAACAAGACTGATTATCGTGGCAGTGGGGGGTCAGGGGAATTTGCTGGCATCAAAGGTTCTTGGTGAGGCGGCACTGCTCTCCGGGGTCCCCGTGCGCATGAGTGAGATACACGGAATGGCCCAGCGGGGAGGGGTGGTTGAATCGGCAATCGTGTTTGGAGACGCCAACAGCACCATCATCTCCGATGGTGAGGCAAATGTGCTCTTGGGGTTTGAGCCTTCAGAGACCTTGAGGGCCATGAACCGCTGCAGCAGCAGAACAAGGGTGATTACCAATCTTGCCCCGCTGCCCCCCTTTACCGTTTCCATCGGCCGGGGAGAGTACCCCGACATCGGGGAGATTCAAAAGCTTATCACCCAACGAACAGCATCCCTTACCGCCTTTGACGCCTTGAAACTGGCCAAAGAGGCCGGCAGCCCCATGACCATGAACATCGTGCTGGTGGGGGCGCTGATTCAGTCAAAGGCCCTTGCCCTTCCAAGAAAAAAGGTGGAGCAGGCCATAAGAAACAGAACCAAGGCAGCCTTTGTTGATATGAACCTGAAGGCCTTTGATCTTGGTTTTCAAGCGGCGGAAACCGCATAAGGAGTGATCATGTCCTGGAACAGTGAATTTGAGTGCATGCCTGAAAAAGAGCTTGCCCGGTTTCAGCTGGAAAAACTCAGAGACACTGTTGCATGGGTGAAGGAGAAGGTTTCGTTTTACCGGCAGAAGTTTGAGGCTGCCGGGGTGACCACGGCAGATCTGAAAACGGTGGAGGATATTGCAAAGTTTCCCTTTACCGTTAAAAACGATCTGAGGGACCATTACCCCTTTGGCCTCTGCGCCGTTTCCATGGACGAGGTGGTCAGGGTCCACGCCTCGTCAGGCACCACCGGCAAGCCGGTTACCTCTCCCTATACCAAAGGGGATGTTGCCCAGTGGACCGAATGTGTGACCCGTGCCCTTGTGGCCTATGGTGTCCGCCGGGAGGATGTGGTGCAGAACGCCTACAGCCACGGTCTGTTCACCGGCGGGCTTGGCCTGCACCAGGCGATTTCCAGGATAGGGTGCACCAACGTTCCCATTGGCACCGGTTCCACTGAACGGCAGGTTTTGTTGATGAGGGATTTTAAAGCCACGGTTCTCTGCTGCACCCCCTCCTACGCCCTGACCATTGCCGAAAAAGCAGATCAGATGAACATCGACATCAAGGCGCTTCCCTTGAGGCTCGGTATCTTCGGGGCAGAGCCGTGGAGCGATGAGATGCGAAGGGCCATTGAGGGGCGTATGGGCATTACGGCCATGGATATTTTCGGACTCACCGAATTGTGCGGACCTGGCATTGCCTACGAATGCAGCGCCCGGAGCGGCGCCCACATCAATGAAGATCACTTTGTCGCCGAAATTGTGGATCCTGCGACCCTGGACCCCCTGCCCTTCGGAGAGAAGGGAGAGCTTGTGCTCACCTCCATTCAGCGACGGGCAATGCCCCTGATCCGCTACCGCACAAAGGATATCACACGGCTTGTCAGAAAAAGGTGCTCCTGCGGCAGGACCTTTGCCAGGATGGAGCGGATCTCGGGAAGAACCGATGACATGCTGATCATCAACGGAGTGAATGTGTTCCCCTCCCAGGTGGAGTCTTTGCTCCTGGACATTCCCGGGCTGGAGCCCCAGTACAGGCTTGTGGTAAAAAAGAGGGGCTACCTGGACAGGCTCATTGTCCAGGTCGAGGCCGGCCAGGCAATCTTTGACCAGGGCAGGGAAAAGCAGTACGCCGTTGCGGCAGAGGTTGCCGATCACATCAGGGGGGTGATGGGGATCAGGGTTTATGCCGAGATTCTTCCCCCACGGTTTCTTGAAAGAAGCGAAGGCAAGGCTGTCAGGGTTGTGGATGAACGGACGGCACGGTTTGGGTAGAGGGTTGGCTAAATGCAGAGAATTGTCGCACCGGCAGTGGCATTTTAATCATCTGTCTGTAATCAGCAGGATAAAAT
>JAWOGI010000258.1:0-14609 GCA_046496975.1 Desulfobacteraceae bacterium
ACCCCGGTGACATGGGCCACGGCATCGGCTGTGCACCGGTCCATCTCCACATACACCAGCAGTTTTTTGATCTGATCCCGGTGTTTCGGGTTGTCCAGGCCGATGAGCCGGCATCCGAGCATGGCCATTCTGACCCCTGCCACCTGGCCCGGGCACAGGTGCCCGTGGGCGGCGGTTGATTCTTTGAGCAATGTTTCAAAAGGGTCCATACCTGTCCTCATATTGTGTTTACAAAGATACTATGAAAATGGTGCGGCCCAGTCCTTGATATAAATCAAATCCATGAAATAAAATCAATCTGTAATAATCACACAGGCAATCTGTAAAACTTGACATAGATCAATGCAACCAGAACCCGGCCGGGATAAAAAAGAAAACAAAAACAAGAGGGCGAAGCGCCATCAGCGCCCATTTTTTAATATTGTTTGCAAAATGGATTGAACAAACAGGAGTCTGCACATATGACCGGCAAAAGATCTTTTATCGGTTCTTTCTTACCTGTCCGGAGATGGTGTCAGATCATATTCCTGGCCATTGTCATTGCCATCGGCATCCAGTTCGCTTTGTTTGTGTTTCAGCTGGAATCAGGAGTTCTCCCGGATGTTGACCGGCCGCCGGGTGTGGAAATGTTTCTGCAATCCATTCCCGGCTGTTTTTCCGGTCCCTGAAGCTGCCGCAATGGGCCGATATCCCGCTGAGAGGTCTGAAATACCTATTGGCCGGGTTTTTCATTTATTTTATTTTCTGCAAAATGCCTGTGGTGGGTCATCCGGAATTTGATGTTGAAAAACTGAAAAAAATGGTTCAGGCTGTGAAAGCACGGCGTGAAAAAACAACAATCACATCTGTAGAAACAAAAGGAGAATGACATGCCCATCCCTGGTAATCTGATGACAACCGCAATGGCGGTGATGCCGCACACGGATGTGGACCGGGCAATCGATACGGCCCTCACCCTGGATCTCCCGTTCTGGCCCCAGCTGCCCCAGCTCAGCTATTATGAGGACATGTATGTCCAGGCTGCCGAACATTTCCCCGGAATCGTCCTGGATCTGGAAAAAAAGACCCTGGGGTTTTCCATGGACCGGTTCATCGCAGAATTTGAAGAGACCATGGCCCATTTCAACGATCCGGATTATTTTGATGTCAGTGAAACCTATTCTGCGGTGTATCACCGGTTTCTGGACCTGGATCTGTCGGACCGCCCTGCCATACGGGGGCAGCTGGAAGGCCCGGTGAGCTTTGGATTCAATATTCTGGACCAGGATGAGCGGCCCATTCTGTTTGATGATACGGTGCGGCCGTTCATGTTCGAGTTCATGGCACAGCGCATCAATGTACAGCTGGCAAAACTCAAACAGAAAAACCCCAACGCGTTCATGTTCATTGACGAACCGGGCATGCAGTTTGTATTTTCCGCCATGTCCGGGTATGGGGAACAAAAAGCGAAACAGGATCTGGATCTGTTTTTTTCCACCCTTGACCGGCCCCGGGGCATTCATCTGTGCGGCAACCCGGACTGGGATTTCCTGCTGGGCCTGGACATGGATATCCTGTCTCTGGATATCTACACCAACGCCGACATCTTTGGTGCCAGCACCCGGTCCGTCAAAAAGTTTCTGGACAAAGGGGGAATTTTAGTGTGGGGGATCGTGCCCACCGGCATGGAAGCTTTTGAAACTGAGAACGTTGACCTGCTGGCTTTCCGGCTCAAAACCGTGTGGAAGGCCCTGGGCAAAAAAGGGATCGACCTGGACCGAATATTGGCACAGAGCCTGATCTCCCCGGCCACCTGCTGCCTGGTGAATCAGGACCGGGAAAAAACCGTTGAAAAGGCCTTTGCACTGACACAGCGGTTGTCAAACAATTTGCGGAAAGAGTTCCACCTGACATGAAAAAAACGGAAAGTACTATTTTCTCTCCCGGCCGCGTCGATTCGGCAAATCCCTGGGAATCACCTGCAGGAACCCCGAGGATATTTTAATGCATTCATCCGTTCGAGCAGCAGAGCATATTCGTCTTCATATTTCAAGAGATCCAGCATTACGGGAGGCTTTGTTGAATGGGCAGGAAGCCTCTCCTTGGTTTCAGCAATCAAAACTTCAAGCTTTGCCATCCTTTTCTGAATCTCTTGGATTTTGCACCGATTCATAAAAACGATTACCTCCTGTCCAATCAATTTAAACAACCAAGATGAACGACCTCCATCAAATGGGAGGGGCAATTGTCACAACGATCCGCATCTTTGTTTCAGCCATCACACCGTGGGGTTCACGGATTTGTGAAATCAGGATATCGCCTTCGTTTGCGGGGATTTTGGAATCATCTTCTCCCAGAAAAAACCCCTTCCCCTGGACCACCTGGATCGACAACTCCCCATCAAGATCATGGGAGTGCACCGGAAACGTGACACCGGCATCCAGATTAAAATTAATGATTTTAAAATGCTCAGAGGTCTCTACCAAAAAAAATCGTTTCATGGCCCCTGGTGTAAATTCATTGGTCTCACTGAGTTTCATCACCTTCATAACATCCTCCTCTCTTCCAAATTATCATATTATTGGGGCTTGGTCATAACATCGGCCACCCCGGGATTGTAACATAGCTCCATATCCTGACTTCCTTCACAACGAACATAAAGCATCAATCAACAAAAAGCATTGATCTGAATCAAGTTTTTTTATATATGAAAGTCCTGCCAAACGGCTGTTATTGCAGAAACTGGTTCCGCTCTTTTTGCCGGAAAAATGAAAGTCTCTTGGGTTTTTAGATGAAAAGTGGTAAACACCTTTAATGTAAGAAAAAGCGATGAAGGGCAAAAAGCCCCTCTGTGTTTGTCACCACAACAAGAATGGGAACCGCCATTCCATCCTGAATTCATTGAAAGGGCCGGTCAATGAACGTAACCTATATTAATCCTTTTATCAATGCCTCCATTGAAGTTTTCAGCTCGTTTTCAGGGGTAACCGCCACACCGGGCCGCCCTGCTGTGGGAACCGCTCCGAGCAGCAACGGAGAAGTCTTCGGCGTTATCGGGCTGAACGGCCACGGCATCAACGGATACTTCATCATTAATTTTTCCAGGGGGATTTTGCCAAAAATCCATGGCTCCCTGTTTGACAATGAAAACAGCCCCTCCAGTGAAGAGATAAATGATCTTGCCGGGGAGCTGACCAATATGATTGCCGGTTGTGCAAAAGCAGAACTCTCCCAAAAGAAATTTTTCTTTGATGTGGCTGTCCCCCAAATAAGCCATACCGTTCCCGGGATTCCACCATACATGGAAAACACCCCAGTTATCAGCGTTCCCTTCGACACCAGCGCCGGAACCTTTCATATTGAAGCCTCCATCAAGGAGATTGTCGAGGATTTTGCCCGGGAGACACTGCCGGAAATCCCCCCTCCCATGGGTATGGTCTCTGTTGAGCAGTATTCCGGGGTAACCGGCATTGCCCCGGTAAAAATACGACGACTGCTGAAAACGGGATTCCTATACGGCAAAAAAATCAGCACCAACCAATGGCATATTCCGGAAACCGAAATCAAAAAGCTCCAGGGCCATCAGAAACGGATTCCCCCCAAAAAAAAGAACTGCAACCCAAGCAGCGCCACAGAAACGATAAGCATCCAGGAATATGCAAAAAGATCCGGACTCTCTTCGGCCAGGATCAAGAGTTTTCTTCGATCCGGCTTCCTTGAGGGTTTTTTGGATGACACCAACACATGGCAGGTGCACAAGGACCAGGTATCAAAATTCAACGCACACACCTGAGGGATCTTCCAAAAAAGGCAGCCGTTCAAAACGCCTGTGAACGGCTGCCCCAGTTGACTAATTCAAAAAATATGGAATCACTTGCCTGCCATCATGGCGGCAACGTCTTCATCCACATCGCCGGTGGGCTTGATGTCAAATTTCTCCACCAGCACGTTCAAAACCGCCGGAGAGACAAAGGCCGGCAGGGTGGGCCCAAGACGGATCCCTTTGACGTTCAGGGAGAGCAGGGCCAGGAGAACGGCCACGGCCTTCTGCTCATACCAGCCGATATCAAAGGAGAGGGGCAGCTCGTTGATATGCTCCAGGCCAAAGGCGTCCCGAAGCTTCATGGCGATGACGGCCAAGGAGTAACAGTCGTTGCACTGCCCGGCGTCCAGCACCCTGGGGATGCCGCCGATGTCGCCGAGATCCAGCTTGTTGTACCGGTACTTGGCACAGCCGGCGGTGAGGATAACAGCGTCCTGGGGCAGTTTTTCGGCAACTTCGGTAAAATACTTTCTCTCCTTCTGGCGGCCATCACACCCCGCCATGACGATAAACCGCTTGATGGCGCCGGATTTCACCGCCTCAACCACCTTGTCGGCCAGGGCTATCACCTGGTTATGGGCAAACCCGCCGACGATCTTGCCGGTCTCGATCTCTGTCGGGGCGCTGCAGGTCTTTGCCTTTTCAATGATCTGTGAAAAATCCTTGGCCTTGCCCTCTTTTCTCTCGGGTATATGGGTGGTGCCTGGATAGGAGACCACTCCGGTGGTAAAGACCCTCTCCTTGTAGGTGGTCTTCTTTTTCATGGGGATGATGCAGTTGGTGGTCATGAGCACCGGGCCGTTAAAGGTTTCAAAATCTTCGTTCTGGTGCCACCATGATCCGCCGTAGTTGCCTTTGAGGTGGTCATACTTCTTGAAGGCCGGGTAGTAGTTGGCCGGCAGCATCTCTCCGTGGGTGTAGACATCCACCCCGGTGCCCTGGGTCTGTTTCAGCAGCTCTTCCATGTCCTTGAGATCATGACCGGAGATCAGTATTCCCGGTTTGGTTCCCACACCGATGTTCACCTCGGTGAGCTCGGGATTGCCGTAGGCCTGGGTGTTGGCCTGGTCCAGGGCGGCCATGGTGGTCACGGAAACATCACCGGCCTTGAGGACCAGGGCGACCATCTCATCCACGGTCAATGCCTCGGTGGTGGAGGCAAGCCCCTCGTAGAGAAAATCCCATATTTCCTCTTTTTCAACGCCAAGGACCGCTGCGTGGTCGGCATAGGCGGAAATGCCCTTGAGACCGATGACCAGCAGCTCCCTGAGGGAACGGACATCCTCGTTTTCCGTGGCAAGCACACCAACGGAGGCGGCTTTTTCCTTGAACTTTGAGACGTCATTGGAAAACCAGGTGGCACAGTCGTCAAGATCTGATCCGATCTTTGACTTTGCCGATTCCAGCAGCTCTTTTTTAACGGCCTGGGCCTGGTTGATCCAGCCGACGATGTTTTCATCGTTAAAATTGGTATTGGTGATGGTGGTAAACAGGGCCTTGGCAACAAAATTCCCCGTTGATCCGGGAACACTCATGCCCGTGGCCTTGGCCTTTTTGGCGATGACGGCGATCCCCTTGAGATTGTAGATGAGAAGGTCCTGAAGGTCCGCCGTCTCCCCCTCTTTTCCGCACATCCCTTTAATGGTGCATCCCTGGTTCTTGGCCGTTTCCTGACATTGAAAACAGAACATATTGCCTCCTTGCTTGTTGATGGTTAAAAACGATTTTTGAAACGATTTCTGACTCGATGGTCCCCCTCTTTCCGTTATTGACTCTACGATCCATAAACAAATAAAGAAGATGACCACCAAATGTCATTTTTGATTACAACCTATCACACCTTACGGTTTAAAACCTTGATGTAGATCAATTCAATGAAAAACTTTAAAAAAATGATTTTTCCTGTTCTGACTGGCTCCGGAAAAGGCAGCTCATTGTGAGCAGGCTGGGAATAGTTTTCTAGGATACCAACTCCTCACACCAAAGTCAAGGAGCGACCATGCGGACTGGGTCAAGGCCGTAATTGGAATTACTGGACCGAGAAAATCTATCTTGACATCTGATCCGATTTACTGTTAGTCCTTTATCTGATTCTATTCCAACAAAAACTTAACCCAAGCAAGGAGAAGAAAGTGATTAAAAACATCGTTGTCTTAATCTCGGCCATCATGTTTACCTGTGTTACCTATTGTCATGCCGGAGAATCCATTGTCATTGCTACAAGCAACTATGCGCCCTTTACTTCATCAGAAAATAACGGGTCCGGTGTCATTTTGGATGTGGTAAAAAAAGCTTTTCAAAATGTTGAAATCGATGTGGCGTATCAATTCCATCCCTGGAAACGCTGTGAGTATCTTGTTGAGCAAGGCAAGGCGTTTGCTGCCACCCCTTATTTTAAAACAGATGAGCGAATGAAACAATATGATTTTTCAGTACCCATCGTCAAATCATTCAACCGCTTTTTTTACAATAAGGAAAAATTTCCCGACGGCTATGACTGGGAAACGCTGAAAGACTTTAAGGGATACACCATGGGAGGAATCCTGGGATTATGGTATATGCCCAAATTTAAAAAAGCAGGGTTAAAAATCCATACAGCCGGAACAGATCTGCAGATTTTAAAGATGCTGCTTGCAAAGCGCATCGATTTCACCGTCATTGACGAGTTGACAGGAAAGAAGGTACGCGATGAGCTCAAACCTGAGGATGCAAAAAAAATTGGTCTCCTTGATAAACCGGAAAGTGTCTCTGACTTTTATCTAATGATATCCAAAGCATACAAAAACCATTCAGAATTAAACGAAAAATTCACCAAAGGCTTTAAAATGCTTCAAGAGTCAGGAGAATACATGAAGATTCTCAAGCAATACCAATTGCCCGAACACTTCGCTGCCAGGTAAACTGACCCATGGCCGTTGCCACTGTTTTGCGGTTGACATTATCGGACAACAATGCAAAATTAAGACAATACGTGTCAAAACAAGGGCTTTGAGTCTGGAATTCACTCGATAAAATCACCGGCTTTTACAGCAGACCGGGCAGCTCAAAAAAAGGAACCACATGGAGGTCATCACCATCTCCCGCGGATTTATGAAACGGTTTGCCGGCGTGCCCTCCGGGGAGGTGACCCCCCTGCCCCGTCCGGAAACCGTTGCCCTTTCCACCCTGGACATTCCCTTTGTCCGGCCAAAGCTTCTCGTCAAAGAGGGGGAGCGGGTAGAGACCGGCACCCCTGTTTTTTGTGACAAGCGGGACAGAACGATCCTGTTTGCCTCACCGGGCAGCGGCAGAATCAAAACGATCGTCTACGGACAACGCAGGCAGCTTAGGGAAGTGGTGATAGCCCTGGAACCAAAGGACGATTTCTTAAAGTCTGCCCCCCTTTTTGACGAGGAGCTTGCCCATTGGTCCAGGGAGGCGCTGATCGATCACCTGAAACAGGGGGGACTGTGGCCGTTTTTTCGCCAGCTGCCTGCCGGGGACACGGCCGATGCCCGTCACACCCCGCCCATGATAATTGTCAGTTTGGAGGGAAATGAACCTTGCGCCCCGGATCCCCGGGCGGTTTTGGACCGGTTTGGTCCTGCCTTTGCCGCCGGAGTTGCGATGCTTGAAAAACTCACCGGCAGAGTCGTTGTGACGGCCAGGAAAAGCCGGCTGGAAAGGCCGGGACCATTGTCAGACCACGTCACCCACACGGTTCCCGATGACTACCCCTGCTGGCATCCGGCGGTGGTTCTGTTTCACCTGAAAAAGAGCGCGGCAGACAACAGTGCCTGGCACATCCAGGGGTACCACCTTGCCGTGGTCGGCCATTTTCTCATGACAGGCCAGTGGCTGGTTGAAAAAATAATGTCCATCACCGGTATTTCCGGAGAGACCTCCCAGGTGCTCACCCGCCCGGGGGCCCCAATCCGTCTGCTGACAGGAGATACGGCCCAGGAAGAGACCATCACCACAGGAATGTTCACCGGCCGGGAGGTGCTGCCGGAAAGCCACCTGGGACTGTTTGAAAACAGCCTGACCACCATGGCCCATGGGGCAAAAGAGCAGCTGTTCGGGTTTATCAAGCCCGGAGTTGACGTCCCCACCGCCTCCAGGGCCTTCGCCTCGGCGTTCCTCAAACGCAGGGGAACGGTGGACGCCACCCGCCACGGAGAGGAACGGGCCTGCATCAACTGCAGCTATTGCGAAAAGATCTGCCCCAACGATCTCATGCCGGGGTTTATCATGAAAAGCCTGGTGTGCGATGACATGGAAGAGGCACTGGAGATGGGGCTGATGGACTGCGCCGGCTGCGGACTCTGCTCCTATGCCTGCCCCTGCAAGATCGAACTGGCCGAAATCCTGGCAGAGGGCATGGCCGCCCACCACCGGGACAAGGTATCAACGGGATAAGGACGGCACCGCAGCCGGGAGACCTTTTGGCCTTGACCTTTGGCCGACCGGCCATGCGGTTGGCCGAAACGTTGATCACCCCTTTTTTCCAACGGCAACTGAAACGGAAAAGAACAAAACCGCGATGAACTTTTTAAGAGACCTGTTTGACAAGGCAGAACAGCAGTTTACCGGCCAGGGAAAATACGCCCGGCTTGAACCGGTTTTTGAGGCGTTCAAGACCCTGTTCTTCTTTCCCTCGCCAAAAAACAGCATCATGCCCTTTGTCCGGGACCACCTGGACCTGAAACGGTACATGACCTTTGTGATCATCGCTTTGGTGCCGCCCCTGGTGTACGGCATCTACAACACAGGGGTTCAGGCCGGCCTGGTCCAGGGCAGCTCCCCGGGCATTGCCGGTGCTTTTTTAAGGGGAGCAGTTGTGGTGCTGCCCATCATCGCCGTCTCCTACCTGGTGGGCTTCTTCTGGGAACTCCTCTTTGCCGTTGTACGCAAACACAAGATCAGCGAAGGGTTTCTCGTTACGGGCCTGCTCTTTCCTTTGACCCTGCCCCCCACCATTCCCCTGTGGCAGGTGGCCCTTGGCATCTCCTTCGGGGTGGTCATTGGAAAAGAAGTGTTCGGGGGAACCGGCAGAAACCTTCTCAACCCGGCATTGACGGCACGGGCCTTTGTCTTCTTCTCCTATCCCGTCTCCATGTCCGGGGATGTGTGGGTGGCGGGCAGTAAAGCAGTGGATGCCATCTCCTCGGCAACCCCCCTTTCCGTTACCGGCAGCGCCAACCAGTCCCTTTCTTCCGCCCTGGCAGACCAGGGAATTGACCTTCTGGACCTCTTTTTCGGAACCATTCCCGGCAGCATAGGTGAAACTTCTGCCCTCTGCTGCCTTGTGGGCGCGGGCTTTCTCATGGCCACCGGCATCGCCAATTTTCGCATCATCCTCGGGGGGATGGCCGGGCTTGTCACCACGGCCCTGCTCTTCTCCCTGATGCCGGGGCAGGAATCCACCTGGACAGGGGCCGGTCCCCTGTTCCATCTCTGTGCCGGAGGGTTTTTGTTCGGCATCTCGTTCATGGCCACCGACCCGGTCTCATCCCCGGGCACGGACCCGGCCCGGTGGCTCTTCGGGTTTTTCACCGGTTTTCTGACGGTACTGATCCGGGTGGTCAACCCGGCCTTTGTCGAAGGAGTGATGCTGGCCATTCTCTTCATGAACGTCTTTGCCCCCCTCCTGGACCATCTGGTGATTCGGTACCGCATCTCCAAGAGGATCCCCAATGTCTGAAACCATGAGCAAACAGAACACAAGGAAAAACAGCGTTGTTTTCGCCCTGGCCCTGTCGGTGGTCTGCGGCCTGCTCATAACGGCGGCGGCCACTGGGTTGCGGGACCGTCAGCAGAGGAACATGGCGCTTGACAAGAGGTTCAACATCCTCAAGGCGGCAAGGATCATGGAGAAAAAAGAGCAGCTGCCGGCCGACGAGATCAATCGGCTTTACCACCGGCGCATCTCTGAAATCCTGGTGGGCCCGGCCGGAAAAATCCTTGACACCCCTTCTCCTGAAGCCATGCGCCTCTACCTCTTTAAAACCGGCAAAACCGTCGAAGGGTACATCGTTCCCATCACCACCCGGGGGCTGTGGGGGAAAATCCAGGGATACCTGGCCTTTGAAAATGACGGCAGCACCATTGCCGGCTTTTCCGTTTTCAGTCACTCGGAGACCCCGGGCCTTGGCGGTGAAATTGAAACCCAAAGGTTCCAGGAGAACTTCCAGGGGAAAAAGATCGTCAACAGCAGTAACGAGTTTGTATCGGTGGCCATTGCCAGGGGCAAGGTAAAAAACCTGCCCCAAGAGAAAAAAGCCCATTACGTGGACGGCATCAGCGGGGCTACCCTGACGGGGAAATACCTCTCCCGGGGCATCAAAGCAAGCCTTGAACAATACGAACCGGTGTCGGTGACCTTTCGAAGCAAAAAAAACCGGGCATACAGCCAGGAGGAGTAGAAAACCGTGGCAGCATCCAGGAAAGAATCCAGCTATCTGAAGATCCTTGCCAAAGGATTGTGGACGGAGAATCCCGTGGCCTACCATATTCTGGGGATCTGCTCGGCCCTTGCCGTCACCGTGCAGATGACCACGGCCCTTGTCATGGCCATTGCCCTCACCGTTGTCACGGCGTTTTCCGGCCTGATCATATCGTTGCTGAGAAATCATATCCCCTCGAACATCCGGATCATTGCCGAGCTTGCCGTCATCTCCTCTCTGGTGATTATCACCGACGAGGTGCTCCAGGCGTTTTTCTACGACATCTCCAAGCAGCTGTCGATCTTTGTGGGGCTGATCATCACCAACTGCATCGTCCTTGGCCGGGCCGAGGCCTTTGCCCTTGCCAACAAACCCCTTGACGCCTTTGTCGACGGCATTGCCAACGGCGCCGGGTACAGCCTTATCCTGGTGGCCGTGGCCTTTTTCCGGGAGCTTCTCGGCTCCGGCTCCCTGCTGGGAACAACTGTGATCCCCGGATTTCTCTACGACCTGGGGTACCAGGACATGGGGCTGATGGTGCTGGCGCCGGGGGCCTTTTTTATCATCGGACTGCTGGTCTGGCTTAAAAACAGCCTGCCCGGCATATCCAGCGAAAAGGAGCAATAACCCCATGGGCGACCTTGTCAGTCTCTTTGTCAACTCGGTGTTCATCGGCAATATTCTCCTGGCCTATTTCCTCGGCATGTGCTCGTTCATTGCCGTTTCCAAAACAGTTGAAACGGCAACGGGGCTGGGGTTTGCCGTGATCTTTGTGCTCACCGTGACAACTCCGGTGAACTGGGTCATCTTCCACGGCCTGCTGGCCCCCGGGGCCCTGACCTGGGCCGGGCTGCCCGAAGTGGACCTGAGCTTTTTAAAGTACATCACCTTCATCGCCGTCATTGCCGCCATTGTCCAGGCGGTGGAGATGATCATCGACAAAATATCGCCGGTGCTCTACGCCGCCCTGGGGGTGTTCCTGCCCCTGATCGCGGTGAACTGCGCCATTCTCGGCACCTCGTTGTTCATGGTGGAGCGAAGCTACACCTTTACCGAATCCGTTGTTTTCGGGGCGGGCTCGGGCACCGGGTGGATGCTGGCCATTGTCTCCATGGCGGCCTTGAGAAAAAAGGCAAGGTACGCCGATGTGCCCGGAGGCCTTGACGGCTTCGGCATCACCATGATCATCGCCGGGCTCATGGCCATGACCTTCATGATGTTTTCCGGCATTACCCTCTAGGGGGAGACGGCCATGCATTGCGGGAAAAAGGAAGTCATGTCAACCCCTGCCCCGTCAGTGAAACGGCAGGAACGAAACATTAAGGAAGAGACAAGTGATCTATATTATCAGCATTGTGGTTTTTTCCGGCGTGATCTCCATCCTCGTTGCCCTGCTGCTCTTTGTAGAGGCCAAGGTAACTGCCACCGGTGAAAAAGAGATCGTTATCAACGACAACCGGGAAGAGCCCCTCCGGGTGGAGGGAACGCCGCCTTTGCTGTCGGCCCTCTCCCAGAACGATATCTTCCTCCCCTCGGCCTGCGGCGGGTCGGGCTCCTGCGGCATGTGCAAGTGCGTGGTAAAACAGGGGGGAGGGAGCATTCTGCCAACGGAACTGGCCCACCTCACCCGCCGGGACAAGCTGGCCGGCAAACGCCTGGCCTGCCAGCTCAAGGTCAAGGAAAACATGGAGATCGCCCTGCCGACCTCTGTTTTCGGCATCAAGAAGATCAACGCCACGGTGAAATCCAACGACAATGTGGCCACCTATATCAAGGAGCTGGTGATAGAGCCCGAGGAGCCGGTGGATTTCCAGGCCGGGGCGTACATGCAGATCGACGTGCCCGAGTACTCCCTTGTCTTCAAGGACTTTCACATAGACAGCCGGTTCATCAGCGAGTGGAAGAAGTACAACCTGCTGGAGCTTGCCGCCAAGGGGATAACGCCGGGGTTCCGGGCCTACTCCCTGGCCAACCCGCCCCACGAGAAGTCCATCATGGTGTTCAACGTCCGGATCGCAACCCCGCCGCCGGGCACCCAGGGGATCCCCCCGGGGTTCGGCTCCTCCTATGTTTTCGGGCTCGCCCCCGGGGACACCGTCCAGGTCAGCGGCCCCTACGGTGAGTTCACTGCCAGGAAGACAGAAAACGAAATGTGCTTCATCGGCGGCGGCGCCGGCATGGCCCCCCTTAGAAGCCATATTCTCCACCAGCTGGAGGGCATTCACACAGACCGGAAGATCTCCTTCTGGTACGCGGCCCGGTCAGAAAAGGAACTCTTCTACCACGAGGAGTTCAAGGCGCTTGCCCACCGCCACCCCAATTTCTCCTTCCATGTCTCGCTGTCCAGCCCGGAACAGGGAACCCACTGGACCGGCCTGACCGGGTATGTCCACAAGCACCTCTGCAACTCCTATCTCTGCTACCACGACGACCCCACGGAGGTGGAATTTTACCTCTGCGGTCCGCCCCCCATGATCGACGCGGTGATCGACGACCTCCACGACCACGGGGTGGAGGACGACATGATCTTCTACGACAAGTTTTAGCAATTTTTTTAGCGTCTTTCTCTTTCTGGATCATGGCATGAAATTTACAAAAAAGTTTCCATTTTGGGAACTTTTTTGTTGACACTACTCAGGGAACCAATATAATTAAAAGAAAGACCTTGATTGACTTTTACCAAAAGCCGGGTAATCAGGATGCAAGAGGACCTTTGGAGGCATGGTATCACGAAGCAAAAAAAGCTCAGTGGGCATCACCGGCGGAAATAAAAGAGCAGTATAGGTCTGCAAGTATTCTTAAGGACAACAGGGTGGTTTTCAATATTGCAGGCAATAAGTATCGCCTGATTGTAAAGATAAACTATCACTCGAAAACTGTCTTTGTACGTTTTATTGGAAATCATAAAGAGTATGACAAAATTGATGCGGAGGTAATCTAAATGATTAGCCGCCTTATAAAAAATGAAAAAGATCATAATGAAGCACTGGAACGAATTGAGCAGCTCATGGACGCCGAACCGGATACAGCGGAAATGGATGAACTGGAACTGCTGACAGCGCTTGCGGAAATGTATGAAGAAGAACATTTTCCCATTAACATGCCCGATCCTGTTGATGCTATAAAATATCGGATGGAACAGCTGGGATTGTCTCAAAAAGACATGATTCCTTTTTTCGGGAACAGACAGATTCGGAAACTCTTTCCCGATAGGTTTATTTCAAAGGTTCCTTGATAACTTTACTGAAACACAAAGCCTTCCAAAGTATACACACCCGGACAGAATCGAAATACAGGTTTCAAAGCTGGCGAATGCGCTCAGAAACAACTGATTTTTTTCGTAAATCCCAGAATATGAGTGGTATTATTTGACCACATCCCCGCCCGCATACCTTGACGTAATCGCTTTTAGCGTACACATCAATATGTAAAAGTTTCAATATTACAATAACATACACTAATTTTCAGCCGGACCGTCAGGATGCTGGCATCATGTTTGCATTTGTTTACAGTATTTTAAACAAAAGTCAGACGGCTCTCAGAAAGCGGCTGAATGAACATTGAGGTGAAAGATATGATCATTAAATATTTTTACAACAGGGTCTTGTTAGGACTTCTCACGATATTGGGTTTGAACAAGAGACCATTGCAAAAAATAATTATTGCGACCGATCCGGAAGAATCATAAACGGTAGGAGATTCAAATGGCACTTCCATCCAGACAAAGTCCGATGCCGGTCATGACGCGGCGGCAATTCCTCGTCACTACAGGTTCCGCGACGGTGGCCGGCTGCCTGTTGTTGAACCCCAACCCATGGGCCGCCAATCTCGGTGCCGCCCGCGCCGGCGAATTCGGCGAATTGAACGCCACAGCCAAGGGCGGTATTGACCTATTCATCGAACGCAGACGGCTGCAGGTCGGCGGCAAGCCCGGGCGGGCCATTACCATCAACGGCTCCATTCCAGGACCGGTCATTCGGATGGCCGACGGCAAAGAGGCGCTGATCCGCGTTCACAATCGGTTGGACGAATCGACCTCGATTCACTGGCACGGCATCCTGCTGCCTTTTAACATGGATGGCGTCCCCGGCATCAGTTTCCCGGGCATTCCAGCGGGCGGGACCTTTACCTACCGCTACCTTGTCCGGCAGAACGGCACGTATTGGTATCACAGCCACACCGGTTTGCAGGAACAGCTCGGACATTACGGCCAACTCGTTCTCGAACCGGCTGAACCGGACCCGGTGAAGTACGACGCGGAGCATTCGATCGTCCTGTCCGACTGGACGTTCGAGAAACCGCATCGCGTGCTGTGGAAGCTCAAGACCATGGAGGGCTACTACAATTTCCAGCGCCCGACGCTGGCGAATATCGACAACCAG